>JABUSR010000103.1 GCA_021442645.1 Ruminiclostridium sp. | reverse complement strand
GTGCTAAATTTGCCGCCACTGCTTCGGCCGGTCTGGCCCGGAATCTCCGGCAGACCATGTTCGAAAACATCCAGACTTTTTCCTTTTCCAACATCGACAAGTTCAGCACCGCCAGTCTCATCACCCGCCTGACTACCGACGTGAACAACGTTCAGATGGCCTACATGATGATCCTGCGCATGGGCATCCGGGCCCCTGCCTCCATGTTGGTGGCCATGATCATGGCCTTCACCATCAGCCCCAGGCTGGCCAGCATCTACCTCATTGCGGTCATCCTGCTGGGCATCGCCCTCTTCGTCATCATGTCCGGGGCCATGAAGCGCTTTAAGCAGGTCTTCCGCAAGTACGATGACATGAACGCCAGCGTTCAGGAGAATGTCTCCGCCATCCGGGTCGTGAAAGCCTACGTCCGGGAGCCCTATGAAACTGACAAGTTCCACAGGGCCAGCGGGAATATCTACAAGATGTTCGTCTCCGCCGAAAAGATTATCTCCTGGAACGGTCCTCTCATGAATCTCACCGTCTACGCCTGCATCCTGATTATCAGCTGGCTGGGGGCTAACATGATTGTAGTGGGCGACCTGACCACCGGCGGCCTCATGAGCCTCTTGGCCTACTGCATGAACATCCTGATGAGCCTCATGTTGCTCTCCGTAATCTTCGTAATGATTACCATCAGCTTGGCCAGCGCCGAACGCATCTCCGAGGTCCTTCACGAAGAGGCCGACCTGACCAACCCCGAGAACCCCGTCTTTGACGTCCCCGATGGTTCTGTGGAGTTCCGCCATGCGGATTTCGCCTACCGGAAGGATGCCGAGTCCCCCGTCCTCAAGGACATCACCCTGTCGGTACGCTCCGGCGAGACCGTCGGTATCATCGGCGGCACTGGCAGCGCCAAGACCAGCCTGGTGAACCTCATCAGCCGCCTGTACGATGTCACCGCCGGGCAGGTGCTGGTGGGCGGCCGGGATGTGCGGGAATACGACATGGAGAGCCTGCGCAACCAGGTCTCCGTGGTCCTTCAGAAAAATGTCCTCTTTGCCGGGACCGTGCTGGAAAACCTCCGTTGGGGCGATGCCAACGCCACCGAAGAGGCGTGTATCCGGGCCTGTCAGTTGGCCTGCGCGGATGACTTTATCCGGAAGATGCCCCAGGGCTATGAGACCCACATCGAACAGGGCGGCGCCAACATCTCCGGCGGTCAGCGTCAGCGGTTGTGTATAGCCCGGGCCCTGCTGAAAAAGCCAAAGATCCTGATTCTGGACGACTCCACCTCTGCGGTGGACACTGCCACGGATGCCAGAATCCGCCGGGCCTTTGCCCAGGAGATCCCCAACACCACCAAGTTCATTATCGCCCAGCGCATCTCCAGTGTCCAGCACGCCGACCGGATTCTGGTGCTGGACGACGGCCGGATCTCCGGCTTTGACACCCACGAAAACCTGCTGGAAACCAATGCCATCTATCGGGATGTGTATGAGTCCCAGACCAGCGGCAGCGGTGACTTTGACGAAGGAGGGGATGACTGATGGCAGCTAACACCCATGCAAAATCCGCAGGCCGTCCCCGGGGCGGCCAGGGCCACGGCGGCCGGGGCGGTCCCCGTCCCAAACTGGAAAACCCCTGGGGCACGCTGGGACGCGTCCTGAAGTTCGTGGGCAAAAACTACGGCATACACCTGGTCCTGGTGGTTATCTGTATTTTTGTCAGTGTCTTCGCCACCGTCCAGGGCACCCTGTTTACCAAAACCCTCATCGACAGTTACATCCTCCCCATGGTGAAAACAGTCAGGGCAGGCGGCACAGCCGACTTCGGCCCGCTTCTGGCAGCTATGGCCCGGGTGGCCTGCTTCTACGGCTGCGGCGTCCTGGCCAGCTTCGTCCAGGCTCGCCTGATGATTTATGTGTCCCAGGGCTCCCTGCGGAATCTGCGGAACGATGTGTTCCAACACATGCAGCAGCTCCCCATCCAATACTTTGACACCCATGTCCATGGAGACATCATGTCCATCTACACCAACGACGTGGACACTCTTCGGCAGCTGGTCAGCCAGAGCATTCCCCAGCTGCTCAACTGTACCATCACGGTGGTCAGCGTCTTCTTCTCCATGCTTTTCCTGAACATCCCCCTGACCATCCTCACCCTGTTCATGGTAGGCGTCGTGATGTTCACCTCCGGCAAGTTTGCCGGGCTCTCCGGTCGGTATTTCGTCTCCCAGCAGAAGGATCTGGGCAGTCTTAACGGCTTCATTGAGGAGATGGTAGAGGGCCAGAAGGTCGTCAAGGTCTTCTGCCACGAAAAGGAGAACCTAGAGGAGTTCACCAAACGAAACGAGGCCCTTTTCCAGAGTGCCCACAACGCCAACACCTTCTCCAGCATGCTGGGCCCCATCTCCGCTCAGTTGGGCAACGTCAGCTATGTCCTCTGCGCCGTGGTGGGCGGTATGCTGGCCCTGAACAGCGTAGGCGGCTTCACCCTGGGCGGTCTGGCCAGCTTCCTCACCTTTAACAAGAGCTTCAATATGCCCATCTCTCAGATCACCATGCAGTTCAACTCCGTGGTCATGGGCCTGGCCGGCGCCGAGCGCGTCTTCCGGCTTCTGGACGAGCAGCCCGAGACTGACGAGGGCCAGGTGACCCTTGTCAACGCCCGGGAAGAAAACGGCCACATCGTGGAGACCGAAGAGCACACCGGGACTTGGGCCTGGAAGGTCGTCCGGAAGGAGGACGGCTCCACCACCTACACCAAGCTCACCGGCGATGTTGTCTTCGACGGCGTGGACTTTGGCTACACCGATGAGAAGCTGGTCCTCCGGGACATCAAGCTCTACGCCACCCCCGGCCAGAAGATCGCCTTCGTGGGCTCCACCGGCGCAGGCAAGACCACCATCACCAACCTGATTAACCGCTTTTACGATATCCAGGACGGAAAGATCCGCTACGACGGAATCAACATCAACAAAATCAAAAAGGACGACCTGCGCCACTCCCTGGGCATCGTCCTCCAGGACACCCATCTGTTCACCGGTACCGTAATGGAGAACATACGCTACGGCAAGCTGGATGCCACCGACGAAGAGGTTATCGCCGCCGCCAAGCTGGCCAACGCTCACAGTTTTATCACCCGCCTTCCCCAGGGCTACGACACCATGCTCACTGGAGACGGCGCCAGCCTCAGCCAGGGCCAGCGGCAGCTTCTGGCCATCGCCCGGGCCGCCATCGCCGACCCTCCCGTTCTCATTCTGGACGAAGCCACCAGCTCCATCGACACCCGCACAGAGAAACTGGTCCAGGAAGGCATGGACGCCCTTATGAATGGCCGCACCACCTTCGTCATCGCCCACCGGCTGTCTACCGTGCGCAACAGCGACTGCATCATGATTCTGGAGGCCGGCCGCATTATCGAGCGGGGCAACCACGAGGAGCTTATGGAGAAAAAGGGGCGGTACTACCAGCTTTACACCGGCAATGCCCCCATCAACTCATAACAGCTCTCCCGGGCAGTTTGTCCGGAAGAGCTGCCGGTCGTCTCACCCCTGCCAAAAACGCCTCCCTTTGACAAGGGGGGCGTTTCGTGTTACCCTTTTCCATAGCAGATTGATTCCTCGCCAAAGGAGGAGAACCCCTTGAATATGACCTATGACATTCTCATCATCGGCGGCGGCGCAGTGGGCTGCGCTGTTGCCCGGGAGTTGTCCCGCTTTAATCTGTCCATTGCCCTGGTGGAAAAGGAGTGGGACGTGGCCGCCGGGACCAGCGGCCGAAACTCCGCCGTAGTCCACGCCGGGTTCAATAACCGTCCCGGCAGCCTTATGGCCAAACTCTGTGTAGAGGGAAACCGTGGCTTTGAGGCCGCCTGCGCCGAACTGGATGTTCCCTACCGAAAGACCGGAAAATTACTGGTTGCATTTGATCAGGAGGATCTGGCCGTCCTGGCCCGCCTAAAGGCCCAGGGGGAGGAGAACGGCTGCCGGGGACTCTGGCTCCTGGATCAAGCCCAACTGAAGTCCATGCTCCCCCAGGTGGGCGGTATCGGAGCCATGGAATCCCCGGAGACGGGGGTCTTCGACCCCTTCCAGTACACGGTCGCCCTAGCGGAAAACGCTCTGCAGAACGGCGTACAGTTCTTCCTGGGCCACGGGGTCACCGATATCCAAGCTCTCTCTGACGGATTCCGCGTCACTGCCGGTAGGGATGTATTCCACGCCGGGCGGCTGATTAACTGCGCCGGACTCTTCAGCCATCGGATCTCCGCCATGGCCGGTGTGGAGGGCTACGCCATTTACCCCTGCCGGGGGGAATATTTCATCTTGGACAAGATCGCCGCCGACCTTCTTCCCATGCCCATCTATCCCGCCCCCAAGGCGGGTATCGGCGGCCTGGGTGTCCACCTGACCCCCACCGTCCACGGCAATATTATCATTGGACCCAGCGCAGAATACATCGAGGCCCCAGAGGACACCTCCTCCACCAGGCCCATCATGGACAAACTGTTTCGGGAGGCCCAGCAGCTTCTGCCCTCTCTGAATAGGAACCACATTATCGGGGCCTACGCCGGGGTGCGCCCCAAGCAAGCCCCGCCTGGGGAGGGCGGTTTCCGGGACTTCGTCATCCGAGAGGAGGACACCTGCCCGGGTCTCATCAACCTCATCGGCATCGAATCCCCCGGCCTCACCGCCTCCCTCCCCATCGCCCGCATGGTTCGGGATATCCTGTCCCGTACCATGGACCTGGTGCCGGATCCTGCCTTTGCTCCCCAGCGACAAGGGATCCTGCGCTTCCGGGACCGGAGCCCGGAGGTCCAGGCCTCGCTTATCGCCCGAGACCCAGATTATGGAGAGATCGTCTGCCGCTGTCAGAAGGTCACCCGTGCCGAGCTGCGGCAAGCGGCAGAGAATCCCCTGGGCGTCCGGACCCTAGCCGGAATCAAGTACCGCGCCTGGGCCACCACCGGCCGGTGCAACGGCGGCTACTGCCTGCCCAAAATCGCCCAGATGCTGGTAGAGGACTACGGCCTCTCCCCCGAGGAGGTCTCCTATCGGGGGCCCGGCTCCCAGCTCTTTGCAGGGAGGGTAAAGGAATGAAGCACTATGATGTTGTCATCATCGGTGGTGGGCCGGGCGGTCTGGCCGCCGCCAAAGGGGCCAGAGAGGCCGGGGCCGCCAGCGTACTGGTGCTGGAACGGGACGACCGCCTGGGCGGGATCCTCAATCAGTGCATCCACGATGGCTTCGGTCTGGTCCGCTATAAGGCCATGCTCACCGGGCCAGAATACGCCCGCCGGGCCCGACAGGAGGCTCTGGACGCCGGGTCAGAACTCCTCACCGGTGCCATGGTCACCGGACTGACCGCTGACCGGGTGGTCACCGCCGTGACCCGGGATGGCCTGCTGACCCTTCAGGCCGGGGCCGTGGTCCTGGCCACCGGTTGCCGGGAGCGCACCCGGGGAGCCATCGCCATCCCCGGCTCCCGCCCTGCAGGCATCTACACGGCAGGGGCAGCCCAGAATCTTATCAACACCAAAAACCTGATGGTAGGCAAGCGCGTGGTCGTCCTCGGTTCCGGCGACGTGGGCCTCATCATGGCCCGTCGCCTGACCCTGGAGGGTGCCCGGGTCCTGTGCGTGGCAGAGATGAATCCCCTCCCCAGCGGTCTGGAGCGCAATGTGAGCCAGTGCCTCTACGATTTCGGGATCCCCCTCTACCTCCGGTGCTCCGTGACCAACATCTGGGGCAGGAAGCGGCTGGAGGCCGTGGAGCTCAGCGACCTGGATGATGCGGGCCAACCCATCCCCGGCACCCAGCAGCGGGTGGACTGCGACACGCTCCTCCTGTCCGTGGGGCTGATTCCGGAAAACGAGGTAGCCCAGCAGGCCGGGGTTGCTCTGGACCCCAGAAGCAACGGGACGGTCACCGATGTCTTTCTCCAGACATCAGTTCCCGGCATCTTTTCCTGTGGCAACAGTCGGAAAGTCCTGGACCTGGCGGATTTCGTCACCGTCCAGGGATTGGCCGCCGGGCGAAATGCCGCCGCCTTCCTGCAGGGAAAGCCCCTGGAGGAGATGCCCCCGGAGACATCCAATGCCATGGCCAAGGGTCTACCACAGCCGGGGGCTGTCACCTGTATTCTCTGCCCCAAGGGCTGCCGGATTCAAACCGATTCCGACGGGACCCTCACCGGAAACGGGTGCCCCAAAGGGGAAACCTACGCCCTTCAGGAGCAGAAAGCCCCCCAGCGTGTGCTCACTACCACCCTGCTCACCAGGGATGGCCAGCAGATCCCCGTGAAGAGCCGGGCAGGACTTCCCCGCGGCCGATTGCTCTCCTGCATGGAATCCCTGCACGGCGTCCGTCTGCCGGACGAAACATCCCTTCTGCCAGATCCCTTTGGTCTGGGCGTGGACTTGGTCCCCCCAGCCCATGACATACAAACCCCGGAAGTCTGATGCCTTCCGGGGTTTGTTCAGGTCATATCCTCTATAGGGCAGGGCGGCTCCACCAGGGGACAACTGGCCCGGCCGGTCCCCTCTGTGGGATTGGAGTAGCCCAGGTTCCCACAGCAGTTCTTGATGCCGCCGATGTCGTATACCCGGGCAAAGCCCATAGCTTTCAACCGAGATGTCGCTTTTCACTGCCATCGCCGCCGTAAGCATACACATAGAGCGCAGTGTCCCGCTCCGGGAATAGTTCCTGAGCCCAATCCAGTTCCCTCATAGGTAGGTTCACGCTCTCCGGAACCCGCTCGCGCCGGTACTCCTCAGGGGTGCGTACATACAGCAGGGCAGCGCCTTCGTCTTCCCGGTACATACTGACGCCCCGGGTAATCCCATTTTGAAAAAATGCTGAAAAATGCCCATGGTATTCTCCTTTCTGCGAGCCCGTTCTGCGGAGATTAGTCGTTTTCTATACTTTTAGTATAGCAGGATACCGGGCTTCTTCCCGTAACCACATCACGGTTCGTTTTTGAAAAAATACCCACGTAGGCCATCAGGCAGCATCGTGTAGAATGGGTATGAAACAGACAATCATTTTGTTCCGAGCACATCCTTTTCGGATATATCTCAGCTGCCTGTTCATGCCGCACAAAAGGGAGAGAAGCCAGGCTTCTCTCCCTTTTTATCAGTCTCGGATATTTGTCAGCTTGTTCTTAATCAGGTACAGGCTTTTCCCGTCTGCGGTCAACCGGGCGTTGTCCAGCACCTCCCGCTCCTCCAGCATAATCTCCCGGAGCTTATTCATGGCAATAACCACCACGCCCCGGTCTGTGGCCTCGATTCCTTTCTCCTCCAGATGACGGAAGAAGGAGTAAAAGCTGCGGGATGCGAAGAAGTTCCGCCCCTCCATGGTGATGGGGCGGTAGCG
Source organism: Ruminiclostridium sp. (assembly GCA_021442645.1). Lineage (GTDB taxonomy): Bacteria > Bacillota > Clostridia > Oscillospirales > Oscillospiraceae > Evtepia. The sequence continues at coordinate 3,029 of JABUSR010000103.1, read as the reverse complement.
GCCGGAGCGCAGTTGGCTCGCCTCCATCTGCTGGGCGGGGACGAGATCCCCCCGGGAAGGGCGAATCAGAAAGGCATAGCGCCCCAGACCGGTGGGGTCTACGAAGTGATAGTCAGAGGGCTCTTTGTATATCTTTCCCTCTGCCGTGGTCTCAATAAACATGGGTTTCCTCCTGCTGACAATGATCCCACCTGCTTACGGTTTTAAGAGAGACCGATGTAGGTCTTTTCAGATGAACCGCTTAGAGCTCGGTGTCCTTCTTCTTCTCGTCAACAACCTTGCGGAACATGGCCTCGAACTCGTCGAAGGACATTGCACCCAGGTCACCGACAGTGCGGTGTCTGGGGGAAACAGTGCCGTTCTCCATGTCGCGGTCGCCCACCACCAACATATAGGGGACCTTCTCCAGCTGGGCCTCGCGGATCTTCTTGCCAATCTTCTCGTTGCGGTAGTCCACCTCCACACGGTAGCCCTGGGCAGTCATCTTCCGTGCCAGGTCGGCGCAGTAGTCAGCGGCGCGGTCGGTGACGGGCAGGAAACGGACCTGCTCAGGGGCCATCCAGCAGGGCAGCGCACCGGCGTACTTCTCGATGAGCAGAGCCAGGGTGCGCTCGTAGCAGCCCATGGAGGTGCGGTGGATGATGTAGGGTCGGGTCTTCTTCCCGTCCACGTCCACATACTCCATGCCGAATTTTTCGGCCAGCAACATGTCGATTTGGATGGTGATGAGGGTGTCTTCCTTTCCGAAGACATTCTTTATCTGGATGTCCAGCTTGGGCCCGTAGAAGGCGGCCTCATCGATGCCGATGGTATAGTTCACGCCCAGGTCATCCAGGATCTTGCCCATGACAGCCTGTGCCTCAGCCCACTGCTCGGGGGTGCCTTCGTACTTGTCGGTGTTGTTGGGATCCCACTGGGAGAACCGGAAGGAACAGTCCTCCTTCAGGCCCAGGGTCTCCAGGCAGTAGTTGGCCAGCTCGAAGCAGCCGCGGAACTCCTCCTCCAACTGCTCGGGGCGGAGGATCAGGTGGCCTTCGGAGATGGTGAACTGACGGACTCGGATAAGGCCGTGCATCTCACCGGAGTCCTCGTTGCGGAATAGTGTGGATGTCTCGCCCAGGCGCATGGGCAGGTCACGATAGGAACGGCCCCGGTTCAGGAAGACCTGATACTGGAAGGGGCAGGTCATGGGGCGCAGAGCAAAGCATTCCTTGGTCTCGTCGGTTGGGTCGCCCAGGACAAACATACCATCTAGGTAATGATCCCAGTGGCCGGAGATCTTGTACAGGTCGCTCTTAGCCATAAGGGGGGTCTTGGTGAGCTCATAGCCCCGCTTCTGCTCCTCGTCCTCGATCCAGCGCTGGAGGGTCTGGATGACGCGGGCTCCCTTAGGCAGCAGGATGGGCAGGCCCTGTCCGATAGTATCCACAGTGGTGAAATACTCTAACTCACGACCCAGCTTGTTGTGATCCCGCTTCAGAGCCTCCTCCTGCTTCTTCAGGTACTCATCCAGTTCGTCCTTCTTAGGGAAGGCGATGCCGTAGATTCGCTGGAGGGTCTGGCGGCTGGAGTCACCCCGCCAGTAGGCGGCGTTGCAGGCGGTCAGCTTGATACCATTGCCCTTAATCCGGCCGGTGGAGTCCAGGTGGGGACCGGCGCACAGGTCCACGAAGTCCCCCTGTTTGTAGAAGGAAATGACAGCGTCTTCAGGCAGGTCGTTGATAAGCTCCACCTTGTAGGGTTCTTCCCGCTCCTCCATGAATTTTACAGCCTCTTCCCGAGGCAGTTCAAACCGTTCCAGCTTCAGCTTCTCCTTGCAGATTTTTCGCATCTCGCCTTCCAGCTCGGACATCTGCTCGGGGCTGAAGGGGGCAGGGGTCTCAAAATCATAATAGAAGCCGTTCTCAATAGAGGGGCCGATAGCTAGCTTGACCTCGGGGTGCAGGCGCTTCATGGCCTGGGCCAGCACGTGGGAGCAGGTATGCCAGTAGGTCTGGCGATACTCGGGATTTTCAAAGGTATACAGATTTTCCTCGGACATAGTGTTGTTCCTCCTGTCAGTTTGATTCCTGGGGCTGTGGTTCGCATCCCTGGAAAAATGCAGAAATCCCGCCCCTGATATGGTTGTCAGGGGCGGGATGTAATATCTCGCGGTTCCACCCTGCTTGCACAGTACAAAAGCACTGTGCCGCTTCGTTTCCGCTGTAACGGGCGGCGCCCGGCCCAGCCTACGGTCTCCTTCGGTGGGCGGCTCGGGGATGGTGCTCGGTCCGGTCTCGGCTCGCAGACGCCCTTTCAGCCCGGGGGGCGTCCTCTCTGTGGGATAAGACCGGCAAGGTTCCCGTCGTTGCCATTTTGATGGTGAGTATTATACGCTGAATGGCGGGGAAAGTCAAGAGGACAGAGAGGACAAACCTACACTAGCAAGCGCTCTGTCATTGTTTTGGGATGCATCCTATAGTTAAAAGACGAGACTTCCCCTGTGCCTGATAATTCTCAATTGCCTTTATGGGATTATTCCATACACTGCCCGTGGCTTTGTCTGCTTTCAGATTCTTCGCGCTCGCGTCCAAGACCTTTTTAATCAGTTCTCTATCGTGAAGAATCCCTCTGCCCCGTTTTTCAGTTGTACTACGCCCGTCGGTCGAATGATTGTCTGGGCCTATATCTTCTTTCTCATGACCCTGTACCCATTTCTGAAGAACACTCTCCGGCGTCCACTTCTGTAGGATACAACAAGGTGCCCATTTCTGCAGGATGCTGCCGGGTGTCCACTTCTGCAAGATACTGCCGGGCGTCCACTTCTGCAGGATGCTGCCAGGCGTCCACTTCTGCAGGATGCTACCGGGTGTCCACTTCTGCAAGATACTGCCGGGTGTCCACTTCTGCAGGATGCTGCCGGGCGTCCACTTCTGCAGGATGCTGCCGGGCGTCCATTTCTGCAGGATGCTGCCGGGCGTCCACTTCTGTAGGATGCTGCCGGGCGTCCACTTCTGCAGGATGCTGCCGGGCGTCCACTTCTGCAGGAT
>JABUSR010000021.1 GCA_021442645.1 Ruminiclostridium sp. | reverse complement strand
CAGGCCCTATAAGGGCCTATCTCCTGTGGTTGCCCCCTTAAGGGGGCAGCGAATCGTCCAGCAATTACACGTTTATCTCTGGCGGCCCCCTACCCGGGGGCTGCTTTTATTTGCCCGGTTTCACCGGCTTACCCGTAAACGGGTTAATAAATTCTTTCAGACTAATCTGGTCATTCGCTACATCTTCCTCTAACTGGTTTTGGATATACTGCTTTATCGCCCCTTCATACTTGCCTACCGTATCTACATAATACCCCACATACCAACTACCCCCAGTTCAACTGGGGGATATCGCCTATTCGGCTACCAATCAAAACGCGCAGGACGGATTGATATCCGGACCTACGCGTTTTGGTCTGTTTACAGCAAAAAGTAGATAATAAGGGGCAGCGTCCCCGCACACAGGATGGTACTGAGGAAGTTGATTTTAGAGGCCAGCCTGCCATCGCCCCCCAACCGGACACTCAGGATTGTAATCATGGCCGCACTGGGGCAGCCGGCAATCACCGTCAGAACGCCCAGCGCCATACTGCCCACCGGGAGGAAAAATTTCAGCACCCACCAGGCTGCCATAGGGCATAGGATCAGCATGACCAGGCACATGGTGACAGCCTTCCAGTCCAGAAATGCCTCTTTGATCGGCACATGGCTGAGCGATGTTCCCACCACCAGCATAGACACCGGCACCGTGGCAGCCGCCAGGGCCGTAAGCAAATCTCCTGCCAGCTTGGGCACCGGGATCTGAAACAGGAAGACTGACACTGCGATTAGGGTGGCGATGAGAGGAGTGGACAGAATCTCTCGGAAGCGGATTCGCCCCGTCCCGCCCCGGAGTTTCGTTATTCCCAACGTGTAGAGCAGCATGTTGAATGGCAGGTTAGTCAGAGAGGCAAAAAAGATTCCGCTCTGTCCGAAAATTGATTCCACAACAGGGTAGCCGATAAAAACATTGTTCATGAAAAACACCGACAGCCAGGCTACCGTGCGGTCCCCCTCTTCAAAGGGCAGAAGCCGGGCAGCAATCCAGCCCAGGATGGCCCCAATGAAGAACATCACAAAGGACAGCACCACGCACAGGGCCAATTCACCGTTGGTGACGGACATCTCCACATTGACCACAGAACTGAGGATGGACCCAACCAGGAAGATGTTCAGCACCAGGCGGCTGGCCTGCTGGCTAAACCGGTCGTCGATCCAGCCGGCCTTAGCACATCCAAAGCCCATGAGCATGATAAACACCATTATGAGCATTTTTTGCAAAACGATCCCTGCCATGGGAGTTCTCCTCTCTAAAAGATCCCTCCGAATACTCGAAGGGATCTCCCGTCATCACGGTTATACTTTGATCTCAGCTCCTGTGCCTAGGAGCGCGTCGGGATAGCGATCCAGCACTGGCCGGATGCAGTCTGCCAGGAATCGCTCCACCTGCTGGGGACAGCATCCGATATAGTCCGCCGGGTCCAGATGGGCCATGACATCCTCCCGGGTGAGGCCAAAGGCCGGGTCGGCGGCGATGCGCTCCAGCAGATCGTTGGGCTTGCCCTCGTCCTTCACCTGGCTTCCGGCGGCCAGAGAGTGGGTCCGGATGCGTTCGTGGAGCTCCTGTCGGTCTCCGCCCTTCTTCACCGCATCCATGAGGATGTTTTCGGTGGCCATAAAGGGAAGCTCCTCCATGATGTGCTTCTCAATGACTTTGGGGTGGACCACCAGATTGGAGGCCACGTTCTCATAGAGGTTCAGGATGGCGTCCACCGCCAGGAAGGCCTCAGACACAGCGATGCGCTTGTTGGCCGAGTCGTCCAGGGTCCGCTCAAACCACTGGACAGAGGACGTCATGGCGGGATTGATGGCGTCAGAAATCACATACCGGGCCAGAGCACAGATGCGCTCACTGCGCATGGGGTTGCGCTTGTAGGGCATGGCGGAGGATCCCACCTGGTTTTTTTCAAACGGCTCTTCCACTTCCTTCATATGACACAGCAGTCTCAGGTCAGTGGCAAACTTGTGGGCCGACTGGGCCACACCAGACAGCGTCGCCAGCACGGCGGCATCCACCTTGCGGGTGTAGGTCTGGCCTGTGACCGGCTGGACCAGGTCGAAGCCCATCTCGGCGGCGATCTTTCGATCCAACTTCAGGACCTTGTCCTGGTCCCCGGCAAAGAGTTCCAGGAAACTGGCCTGGGTACCGGTGGTTCCCTTGCAGCCCAGCAGCTTCAGGTTGGCCAGTCGGTACTCCACCTCTTCCAGGTCCATGAGCAACTCGTTCATCCACAGGGTAGCTCGCTTGCCCACAGTAACCATCTGGGCGGCCTGGTAGTGGGTGTAGCCCAGGGTGGGCAGAGCCTTGTATTCCTCCGCAAACTTCCCCAGGGAGGCCAAGATCCTCACCAGCTTATCCCGGATGAGCTGAAGTCCTTCGCGCATGATAATAACGTCGGTGTTGTCCCCCACATAGCAACTGGTGGCCCCAAGATGGATAATGGGCATGGCATTGGGGCAGGAGGTCCCGTAGGTGTGGATGTGGGCCATGACATCGTGGCGGAGTTCCTTCTCCTTTTGGGCTGCCATGTCATAGTCAATATTGTCCTTCTCCCTCTCCATCTCGTCGATCTGCCCCTGGGTAATGGGCAGCCCCAGCTCCATCTCCGCCCGGGCCAGGGCAATCCAAAGCCGGCGCCAAGTGGTGAACTTTTTGTCCGGGGAAAAGAGGTAGAGCATCTCCTTGCTTGCATAACGGGAAGCCAGAGGACTTTCATAGATATCTTTCATCCTTGATCACCTTTTCTTTCGTGCAGTATGTGGCAGACAATCGAATCAGAATCCCCCTGCCAAGGGGCAGGGGGATGGGAAACTACGGAATCAAGCCTCTGCCAGGAATTTCTCCAGCCGATCCAGGCCGGCCTTGATGTTGTCCATGGAGACAGCAAAGGACCAACGCACATAGTTGGGTGCGCCAAAGCCGGTGCAGGGAATAACAGCCACCAAGCCCTTCTCCAGGAAGACCTCAGCAAAGTCGTCTGCGTTGTGAATCTCCTTGCCGTACAGGGTCTTACCAATCATCTCGTCCAGGTTCATGAGCATATAGAATGTGGCCTCAGGGCGGACGGCGTGGACGCCGGGGATGGCATTCATCCGACCGTACATGTAGTTCCGGCGCTCCTCAAATGTCTGGCGCATCTTCTCAATCTCTTCCTGAGAACCCAGGAAGGCCTCGGTAGCGGCGGCCTGGGAGATGGCGCTGGTGCCAGACATGCAGTGGCTCAGGTAGTTGTTGACCACCTTAATGATGGACGTATCACCGGCAGCAAATCCGATGCGCCAACCGGTCATAGCATAGGTCTTGGAAACACCATTGACTAGGATAGTGCGGCGCTTAATCTCCTCGCCCAAAGAAGCAAAGGAAGTGTAAATCTGGCCATCGAAGGTGAGCTTGCCATAGATCTCGTCGGAGACCACGTACAGGTCCTCTTCTACGCAGATTGCTGCAATCGCTTCCAGGGCGGCCTTACTGTACATCATGCCCGTAGGGTTGCTGGGATTGTTCAGAATCAAGGCCTTCGTCTTGGGGGTAATGACGCCCTTCAGTTCCTCAGCGGTCATCTTCAGGCCGTTCTCCTCCTTGGTGGTAACCACCACAGGCACGCCGCCCACCATCTTGATAAGCTCATAGTAACTCACCCAGTAGGGTGCGGGAAGAATGACCTCGTCCCCGGGGTTTACCAGGGTCTTCAGCACGGTGTAGAGGATGTGCTTGGCACCTCCGGTGACGGTGACCTCCTCGGGGGTATAGGAAACGCCCCAATCCTCCAGCATACGCTTGCAGACAGCCTGCCGCACTGCCAGGGTGCCGGGGGTCGGGGTGTACTTAGTCTGGTTTTCCTGGATGGCACGAATGCCCGCCTGCTTGATGTGCTCAGGGGTGGGGAAGTCGGGTTCGCCCATGCCAAAGCCAATCACGTCGATGCCGTCAGCCCGCATCTTCTTAAACTTGGTGTCAATGGTGATGGTCGTAGACGCCTGAACGGACTGGGCCAGAGCAGATAATGCTTTCATAGGTTTTGCCTCCTCATAACATAGTATTCTCTCCTGATGAATTATTATAGTGATAAACTTGCAGATTTGCAATAGCGTAACGTCATAAAAATAGCCATCCTGCGACTTTTTTCTTGGCTCCTTTCAAATCCGCACAGCAAACTCCCCGGACTTTTCGCTCTTCGAGGGAAACTGTCTCCGTCCACAGTCCCCCGTTTTCTTCTGAATATAAAAAAAGCCCGGAACCTCTCGGTTCCGAGCTCTGGTTCAGTCGTTCTTTCTCCTGCGGCGGTCCTGATTCTTCTGGTATAGATAGAATAGACCATCAATAATCAGGTTTTCATCGTAAATGATGTCCCTCTTGCAGTGTTTGAGAATTGGCCCCGCGTTGCCTCCAGTCATGACCACTGTAGCCGCAGGGGCCGCAGCCTCCTCCATCCGCTGGATGAGGCCATCGATCATGTCTGCGTTGCCGTAGACCACGCCCGCCCGCATAGCATCAATGGTGCTCCGGCCTAGGATAGACCCCGGGGCTTCGATGGAGATGTAAGGCAATTCTGCAGCCCGACCGGACAGCGCCTCCAGGGCAATCCGGACGCCAGGGGCGATGATGCAGCCTTCGTAGGTGTTCTTGCTCAGGTAGGACAGCGTGGTGGCAGTACCCATATCGATGACGATAATAGGCGCCGGGTATTTCTGAAGAGCAGCCACAGAATAGGCTACGATGTCAGATCCCAGCTGATTGTGTATATCTGCCAGGATATTCATCCCGGTCTTCACTCCCGGACCGATGAGCATGGGCCGGGCACCACAGAGCTGGCGGACGGCATCCGCCATGGCCGCCGTCATGGGCGGGACCACGCTGGAAATCACCGCGCCGGTGACCGACTTCACATCGGCCTGCTTCAGACGAAACATATCCAGCACATCGATGGCAATCTGGTCCGGCGTCTTGTTCTTGTCAGTCTTGATAGAGCCCCGGAACCGGAGCTCTCCCTCAGGGGTAAATAGCCCCATGGTGACCACGGTATTTCCAATGTCCACAGTGAAAACCATCTGCCTCACCTTCCTCCCTGCATATAATCTCTCTTTTACTCTATTATATATTTTATTATAGGGGACGCAGAGATAAAAATCAATTCCAACTTTTTGACCTTATACGGAGCAAATGCAGCAGCGTCAGGATACTGCGGGTGGGTCCACCGAAGCCATATTCCAAACGCAGTCCTCCTTATCGCAGTTCAGGTCAGTGCGTATCTGTGTTTCCTTGCCGGCTGAGCAGACGAGCAGACCAACAGCGGTGAAAAAACAGGGAGAATCCTATTACTTTCTTCCCCGGATTTTGGACAAATCTCCAAAAGAATGATTTTCTAATGCAGATTTAACATTTTCTATAGACAAATTTAACATTTGTTATAAAATTGTGTTTGTATGAGCGTTTTGCAGCACCTGCCCTATATAAAAAAGGAGAGTGAGTGAATCTGGGTATTTCCAATGTAATCGCGCTGCTCAGCGGCGTGGCCCTCTTCCTCTTTGGTATGTCCCTCATGGGGGATGGCCTGAAGAAGGTCGCGGGCAACAAGCTGGAACTCGTGCTCTATAAACTGTCCGGCAGCCCCATTAAGGGCGTCCTGCTGGGCACCGGCGTTACCGCCATTATCCAATCCTCCTCCGCTACCTCTGTCATGGTGGTGGGCTTCGTCAACTCCGGTATGATGAAGGTCAAGCAGGCCATCGGTATCATTATGGGTGCCATCTTGGGCACCTCGGTCACCGGCTGGATCATCTGTCTCTCCTCTCTGGAGGGTGGCTCCGGCTGGGTCTCCCTGCTTTCCACCTCCACTCTTACTGGCATCGTAGCCGTGATTGGTATCATTCTGCGGATGTTCTCCAAAAATCAGCTAAAAAACCATGTGGGCGACATTCTTATGGGCTTCGCCGTTCTGATGTTTGGTATGTCCGCCATGAGTTCCGCTGTGTCCCCCCTGCGGGAAAGCGAAGCCTTTCTTAACATCCTGACTACGTTCTCCAACCCCATTTTGGGTATTCTGGTTGGTATGCTCTTCACCTGCGTCCTCCAGAGCGCCTCCGCTGCCGTCGGTATTCTTCAGGCTCTGGCCGCCACCGGCGTCATCACCTTCGCCGTTGCCTACCCCCTGATTATGGGTATTGCCATCGGCGCCGCCATGCCTGTGTTGCTGTCCTCCCTGGGTTCCAGTGTCGCCGGCAAGCGGACCGCTTTCGTCTACCTTCTCATTGACCTGCTGGGCGCTATCATCTGGAGTATTCTCTTCTACGGCGCCAACTTCTTTGCCCACTTCAGCTTCCTCAATGCAACCATGAACGCCGTCACCATTGCCGCTGTGAACACCATTTTTCGGTTTGTCACCGTGGTGATTCTCACCCCCTTCATTGGCCTTCTGGAGAAGCAGATCTGCGCCATCTTCAAGGACACCGAGGAATCCGGTCGGGAGCAGGAGGACTTTGCCCGTCTGGAAGCCCTGTTCATCGAGCACCCCGCCGTGGCAATCGAACACAGCCGCGAGGCCATCAACAACATGACCCTGGAGGCCAAGGCCAACCTGGAAGACGCAGCCTACCTCATCAACAACTACAGCGAAAAATCCTTCCAGTTTATCTCCAAGCGTGAGGACATGGTGGATAAGTACGAAGACAAGCTGGGCAGCTACCTGGTAAAGATTACCACTAAGGACCTAACCACCAGCCAGACTAAGGAAGTCACCAAATTCCTCCACGCCATCAGCGACGTGGAACGCATCTCCGACCACGCCATGAACCTCGCCGAGTGTGCCAAGGAGATTCACGAGAAGGGTATCGTCTTCTCCGCCGCCGCCCAGGAGGAGTTGCATATCATCTTCCAGGCAGTCAACGAGATTGCTCACACCACCTTCACTGCCTTCATCAACAGCGATTTGGATCTGGCCTACCGTGTGGAGCCGCTGGAGGAAGTGGTGGACAATCTCTGTGATGAGATGAAGCTCCATCATGTGGATCGTCTCCGTGTGGGCGTCTGCACCCTAGACCAGGGCTTCGTGTTTAACGATTTGCTCACCAACTACGAGCGAATCTCTGACCACTGCTCTAACATCGCGCTGGGCCTCATTGAGACCCAGGCCGATGAGTTCGACTCCCACGCCTATGTCACCAGCCTCAAGGAAGTGCGAGATCACAACTTTGATCTGTATTTCAACGAGTACAGTGAACGGTTCGCCCTTCCCAAGTAATCTCGATTCAAAGCCGCCGACTCCCCGGGAGGCGGCGGCTTTGCTTTACTTCCCCTGGCCTGCGTGGTAGAATAATCAATATAGATAACCCACAAAGGAGGTCTCTCTGTATGCAACTGGATATCTTACAGAAAAACATAGAAGCCAGAGGCTTCTCTTTCCGTTATTTTGACACCGCAGCCCAGGCCGCCGACTACCTGACAGACAGTATCGCCGGCAAGACTGTGGGGATGGGCGGCTCTATGACCCTGCTGGATATGGGCCTCTATGAACGCCTGCAAACACACAATGACGTGGTCTGGCACTGGAAAACGCCCGGTGCGGAAACCCTGGCACGGGCAGCATCCGCCCAGGTTTATCTCTCCAGCGTCAACGGTATCGCCGAGACCGGAGAGCTCATCAACATCGACGGCACCGGCAACCGAATTGCCGCTACCCTTTATCATCGGGAAAAGGTCTATCTGGTGGCCGGCGTCAATAAGGTCGCCCCCACCTTTGAGGAGGCCCTGTGGCGGGCCCGGAATGTGGCCGCCCCTCTGAACGCCCGTCGCCTCAGCCGCAAGACCCCTTGCGCCCTGAAGGAGGAATTGAAGTGTTACGACTGCAAGAGCCCGGATCGGATTTGCAACGGCCTCACGGTTTTGTGGCGAAAGTTGGGCGGCGTAAAGGAGTGCGAGCTTGTGCTCATCGGCCAAGACCTGGGGTATTGATTCCACCGAACACGCCATGAAACGAACAAAGAAGAAAAAAGAGGCCCCTTCCCCTTATAAAAACTGTCTGGACTACCTGGATGCATGGGGGCAGGTCTCCTTTTCCCAAGTGCCTTTCTGCCCCATCGACAGCCTAATCCTTTCCATCTGCTGCTACACCGCCTTTGACGGAATCCTGTCCGGGCCGAATTCCGACCGGGCCCTCACCTTCCGGCAGGCAGTGGCGCAATACACCCAACAGCCCGGATGGGACCACACCGGCGTCCTAATCTCAGACCACAACCCCGAACTTCTGGTGCAGGCGGCCAACAGCCCCCGGTTCTCTCGTGTCCGGTTGGGTTGCTACGAGAGCATCCTGGATGAAACCAGCGAGATACAGTTCGCCGCCCTTACATGGTTCCTGCCGGACGGCACCCTGTACGTCTCCTTCCGCGGGACAGACGACACCCTGGTCGGCTGGAAAGAGTGCTTCCGTATGGCCTTCACCTCCCCCATCCCTTCCCAGAAGCTGGCAGAGGACTACCTGGCCCGGGTGACCGCCCGTCATCCGGGCAAACTCCGGCTGGGTGGCCACTCCAAAGGAGGAAATCTGGCCATTTGGGCCGCTGTCCACGCTGCCCCCGTGGTCCGCCGTCGAATCCTGCGGGTGGAGAGCCACGACGGGCCGGGATTTCCGGAGGACTTGACCGAGACCCCCGCCTACCGGTCTCTGACCGGGCGTATCCATGTCTATGTTCCCCAGTCCTCTCTGGTGGGCGCCCTTCTTCACCAGGACGAAGCCCGCCAGATTATCTTCAGCCACGGTCCCGGCACACTGGGCCAGCATGACCCCTTCACTTGGGAGGTCGATGGCACCCAGTTCCGTCTGCTCCCTGCGCGTTCCTCCCTGGGGCAGCGGTCCTCCCGGGCCGTCCACACCTGGCTCGCCTCCATGGAACCTCAGGAATTGGAAGACTTCGTCGAGGTCATCTTTCACCTGTTGGGCTCCGGCCATGCCCGAACCGTTTCCGATATTCCCTTTGCCCTCATTGACAACGCTTGGTCTATGACAAGATCATTTAAGGCCCTAGACAGTAGCACCCGCCGGAAGATTCGCAGTTATCTGCGGCGGATGCTGGCAGCAGTTGGGGCTGCCAACCTTCCCAGACTCCCCGGCCGCATTCCAAAACAATGAGGCCTCTCCGCTGGGTATGGGCACCTCTCACTTCTTTTCAAAAAGGATGCCGGGAGCTATTCTTCTCCCGGCATCCTTTTTCTCATTCATTTTTCATTGGCTCAGGACTGGAACGCTTCCGCCAGGCCATTCGTAAAGATACTCATCACCGCCTGCGTTCCATCAGCAGAGATTTCCCATGTCTCACCGCCCTTCTCAAGGGCAACGTCGACTGTATCGGAGACCTTCTTTGCATTCTGAATCGCTTCCATAAGCAGAGCACCAATCTTCTTCATGGCATCCTCTTCACTCATGTTCTTCGACTCGCTAATCAACTGCTCGTTCGATACGAGTCCTTCCCAGAATGCCGTTACCGCAGCGCCAAGGTCCTTATGCGCCAGCGTGACCGTTGCCGTAGCCTTGTCGCCGTCCACAGAGACGGAATCGATGGTATAGTCAACTCCTCCGAAAACATTGCGTACGAATGTCTCTGCTTCAATGCCGACCTCAGCAAACACCTCGGCTCCGCTTGTGCCTTCGGCCAGGATCTTTTCGACCATCTCATCGTCCATGTTTTTCAGGGCGTCCAGTTCCTGGGTTAGCACCCCCCGGATAGTGTCCTCCTCGTTGGAGGCGCCACAGCCGGACAGGCATACCCCAAGCCCAATTGTCATCGCACAGGCCAGCATCAGCACTCCGGCGCACTTCAGGGATTTTTCTATCGTCTTCATGGTTTTCCCCCTTAGTCATTGATATAGCTAATAATAGCATAGCTTTCTAAAAAAGCAACTGTTTTCACATCCGAGGCTGTCGGTCCGTGAAACACGGGGAACGCCCCTCCGTTGCTTCGTTCCCAAATACTTCCATTAAACACCTCCCGTCGGCCGCATAGGCCGCCTCTTCCCCTCAGTGCCCTTTTCTGGTATAATGGGCTAAATTATAACCCATCCACCCAATGAGGTGATCACCTATGAAACGACTTGTTATCGGCATCCTGGCCCATGTGGACGCGGGCAAGACTACCCTGTCAGAGGCCCTTCTCTATGCTGCCGGTGCCATCCAGAAATTGGGCCGTGTAGACCATCGGGACTCCTTTCTGGACACCCACGCCCTGGAGCGGGCCCGCGGCATCACGATTTTCTCCAAGCAGGCCACCTTTGAGACCCCGGACCTGTCCGTGACCCTGCTGGACACCCCCGGCCACGTGGACTTCTCCGCCGAGATGGAGCGCACCCTCCAAGTCCTAGATTACGCCATCCTGGTCATCAGCGGCACCGATGGCGTCCAAGCCCACACTGAGACTCTTTGG
>JABUSR010000277.1 GCA_021442645.1 Ruminiclostridium sp. | reverse complement strand
GAATAGACCACCACCATCGCCGCACCCAGGAGGCCCCAGAACAGGGCCTGGGGTGAGAGAACCAACCGATGGACATCCCCGTGGGTCGCCAGGAAAAACACCCCCAGGGCCGCCAGGAGCAGGGCTGTGATCTCCCACCGAGTTGGCATGCGCCGGGTCGTAAGACATACGTAAAACAAGATCATCATCTGCCCCAGGTAGTTCAGTGCCGTCCCTGTGGCAGAGTTGGACCAGGCGATACACTCCAGATAGGTGAACTGGCAGGATACAAGTCCTACCACGGCAAAGACCACCAGGCGTATCGCATCCTTTTTTACCCGCCAGACGGCGGTCATTTCTCCGGTGCGTCGGATAGCCACCATGGACAGCAGGAGAATCCCGGCGACAATCATGCGTACTGTAACGATCCAACTGGTCTCCACCCCTTTGGAGGCGGAGAGAAACTGCCCCATTGTGCCGGAGAACCCCCAGCACACACCACCCAGAACAGCGCAGAGAGTTCCCCGAAACACCGTTCCGTTCTGTCTCATCCGGGTCCCTCCTCTTCGTCTATTTCAAATGCGTCTCCAGTTCCAGCGTCCGGTAGTCCAGCTTTCCACGCTCGGTGAGGGGCAGATCCGGACGGAAATACCATGCCGCCGGAACAAGATAGCTGTTTAGCATCTGCCCGGCCAATTCACGGAGTTCCTTTTCCACTTCCTCTGGGTCTTCCCCCGCTTTGGCTACAATATGGGCCACAGGCAAGGTCTCCCCGTCAGGACTCTGTCCTCCCACCACCGCACAGGCTTCGACACGGGGACTTCGGAGGAGACAGTCCTCAATCACATTAGGAAAAATCTTAAATCCGTTACGGGATATCATCCGCTTCTTCCGACCGGTAACGACCACACTTCCATCCGTCTCCAGATACCCGACATCCTTGCTCCAGATCCATCGTGTTCCGTCCGGGGCCGGTTTCAGCACCTGACTATCGGCCTCCGGCATACCGTAGTAACCATTCATTACGGTATCACTGCAAATCAGGAGTTCTCCCTGTCTACCAGGGGGCAATTCCTCCCCGGTGCTCGGATCTGCCGCAATGATGCGGCAGCCGGGAAGCGGCTTCCCCACCGTGCCCTCAGTTCTCCTTGGCCCGTAGCTCAGGCAGACAATGCCGCATACCTCAGACATACCGTATTCCTGGACAAGTTTGGCCGAACATCCCCGGGCAGCCAGAAATTCGTTTATTCTCCTCTCCAGCTCCGCAGACATGGCGTCCCCTCCGCTGCGAGGGTTTTTCAGGAAGGAAAGGTCTGCATCCTCCACAGCAGAACTGTTCAGCAACATCTGCCAGTAGGACGTGGTCCCGCTGACCTGCTCCGGCCGATACCGCAAAAGAAGCTCCCCCAGTTGGTCCGGGCGGAACATGGGTACCAGGATAACCTCCATGCCCAAGCAGAGGGGCACATGGATGCACTGGCACAGACCAAATGCGGCAAAGGGCGGCAGAAGAACCAGGTTTGCCCCACTGCCGTGCTCCGTGCCCGACTTGGTGTACTGTACCAGGGATGCATAAAAGGCCCGTCGGGAGAGCATGACCCCCTTGGCCGGACCGGTTGTTCCTCCTGTATAGGTAATGACCGCAGGCTCCTCCCATCGGTCAACCTCTGGGGTCTCTCCCCCCGACTCCCGGAGGAATTCCTCCCAAGACAAGCATTCTGCTCCACGGAAGGACACCCAGTTGCCCAACCGGAGCTTTCCCCCCAGCCGGGGAGATACATAAGGGGCCAAAGGCAGACAGATAAAATGGCAAGCAGGTGACCTTCCCCGGTTTTCATACACCTTCCGAAAAGCCGCCTCCAGTACCAAGACCACCCGGGCATCGGCACGAGTGAGGTAGCCCTCCACTTCTGCAGGGCTCAGCTTCATATCTACCCAGTTGGCCACAGCACCGATGCGATCAATGGCATAGAAGGCGGCAATGGTCTCCGGCGTATTCATGGAGAGAATGGTGACCAGTTCCCCCGGCCGGACGCCCAGCGCCCGCAGGCCAGCCTCCGCCCGAAGAATCAGGTCAAAGAACGCCCCGAAGGTCAAGACGTGCTCTCCGCAGCGGATCGCCGGACGATCCAACTGGGTTTCCTTCCCTCGCCAGAGTTCCCGGAACATAGCGTGGGACATCTTACAGCAGGGTCAGCTTAGGCCCGCCGTCAGGGTTGCGGTCAGGGCCGTCGGGGCCCTTTTTGTTCACCGCAATAGAGTTTGGGTCGATGACACCCTTTTTCAGCATCAGGCCTGGGATTCCGGAGGCGGCCGCCAGGTTCGAGCACTGCACCTGCATATAAGGGAAGAGCTGGTCGTAGACCTCGGCATGGATCTGCCGCTTCACGTTGTCATTCGTGGCATCGGTACACTGAAACACACCAAGCAATTCCACAGTCAGGGTAAGTTTTCCCCCTGCAAATTCTTTGTCCCGCAGTGTCTGCTGAAGCTTACCCAGGCAGCGGCTGCCGTCGGGCGAAAAACTGACATTCAGAGAGAAGGAGCTATCCAACTGGATCTGGCCGGGGCGCTCCAATTTATTGATCAGGTGTACTTCCTGCAACTTCTGCGTAATCAAGGCCGCATTTGCCATATCGTTAACCTTCCTTTCGGGATAGTATTGTTTTATTATAATACATAGTAAAACGGAATGTCCAGTGCTTTCTATTGAACAGTTCCCGGTAAAAAACCAGCGTTTCCTGTGCCGCCTACGGGAATATCCCGGACTCACCTAGCCACATTAATGCAAACACAAACCCAAGCCCAAAGCTAAATCCGTTGTTTTTTCCTACTTTTGCTGGTATAATGTCTCTGCAGGGGGCGCCAGAAGGCCCTCCCTACAGCCCGGACAAGGGGGAGGATGATCACATGACTTGGGAAGAACTGGAGACCCGCTGTATGGCCTGTCAGGGGTGCTCCCTGGCAGACACCCGTACTAATGTTGTATTTGGGGTCGGCAACCGCCAAGCCGATGTGCTGTTTATCGGCGAGGGTCCCGGAGAACAGGAGGACCTGCAAGGGGAGCCCTTTGTCGGTCCCGCCGGGCAGTTCCTTGATGTAATGCTCTCTGTCATCGACCTGCGCAGGAGCAATGTATACATTGCAAACATTGTCAAGTGCCGTCCTCCCAAAAATAGGGATCCCCTGAATCTGGAGCAGGATGCCTGTATTGGCTACTTACGGGCACAAACGGCCCTTATTCGGCCTAAGATCATCGTCTGCCTGGGACGTATCGCCGCCACCCGGATCATCGACAAAGATTTCCGTATTACCCGCCAGCACGGCCAATGGTTTGAACGGGCAGGCGTCCACATGACCGCCCTGTACCACCCCTCCGCCCTGCTGCGGGATCCCACCAAACGACCGGAGACCTTTGTAGACCTGAAATCTCTCCAGGAAAAGATCCGGGAACTGTGCCCGGATACTTTCTCCCAGGTGTTTTAACAAAACGACAAAACCCTCAGCTGTCAGAACAGTCTGACAGCTGAGGGTTTTCAGTTTTGTCATAGGCAAAGGACGAGCAGCCCTGTCCTTACAGCGCACAGACGTTTTCAGGCTGACCAGCCAGATAGGCGTCCAGGTTCCGGAACACAATCTCTGCCCGGCGGAGCATACTCTCGTCGGTAAGAAAGGCCACGTGGGGAGCCAAAACGGTGTTCTTTGCGCTCACCAGAGGATAATCGCCGGGGATGGGGGGCTCCATATCGAACACATCGACGCCGGCAGCAGCAACCTTTCCCTTATTCAGCGCCTCTGCCAAAGCATTGTTATCCACAATAGCGCCCCGGGCCGTGTTCAGGAATATAGCGGTAGGCTTCATCCTTGCGATAAGCTCCTTGGAGATAAGGCCCTTGGTATCTGCGTTGTTCGGCGTGTGGATGGATACGATGTCGCTGCGCTCCATAAGTTCCTCCAGCGTAACGTACTCCACGCCCAAGGCCTCCACCTCAGGGCGAACTGTACGGGAGTAAGCAATAACCTTAGTGCCAAAGGCCTGGAACAGCTGGGCTGTCATGGTACCGATGGCACCGGTACCCACGATACCAACCGTCTTGCCGCCGATTTCACGGCCCCGCAAACCTACACTGGTGCCGCCGGTACGTGTGGCCCGGTCGCAGACAGGCATAAACCGCAGGCAGGAAATCGCCAGCCCCAGGGCTAACTCAGCCACACACTGTGTGGAGTAGCCCGCCGCGTTGCAGACCATCACGTTCTTAGCCTTGCAGGCCCCCAGGCCCACATGATCGATACCGGTGAAGGCCACATTCAACAGTTTCAGGTTGGATGCCGCCTCAACCACAGAGTCCGGATAGGGTGTGTTGGCAATGATGGCAATATCACTATCCCCGGTACGGGCAATAAGTTCATCAGGGTCAGCGGTTTTGGTGTCGTAGGACGTAAAGGTATGGCCGGCAGCCTCCAATTTTTCCTCGTACTGTGCCAGGACAGATACAGGAATACCGAGGGGTTCTAACAGAGTAATCTTCATGAAAACGCCCCCCTGACAATCAGAAAGGCATATTCATGCCGCTGGTAATCTTGCTCATACTGGAGTTCATGTCGTCCATAGCAGTGCGGACAGCCTCGTTCACTGCCGCAATCACCATATCTTGGAGCATCTCCACATCATCGGGATCCACCGCTTCTGGGTCGATGGTGAGTGCCTTCAGCGTATGTCTGCCATCCACAGTGGCAGAGACCACACCGCCCCCGGCAGTAGCAGTGTATTCCTTCTCCTGCAGTTCTGCCTGGGTTTTCTCCATGTCGGCCTGCATCTTCTGGGCCTGCTTAATCATATCCATGTTCAGGCCGGGCATACCCATGCCGCCCATGCCTCCTTTGCCGCCCTTTCTGCTCATAGGGGGACGTCCATATCCTTTTGCCATAAGAAAATCTCCTTTATCGTAAAGTCTTATAATCGTCTAATCGTTATTTCACGGTGAAATTGCTGAACTGGCTGCCCAAGGCCAGCAAATCGTTGAAGTGGTCCTCTTCTTGGGTCGGTTCCGGTGATGCGGCCCCGGATTTGCTCGGTTCCGGTCGGCCAACCTTGCAAATTACCCGAAGCCCTCGCCCAGTATGAGCCTCCGCTGCCTGCCCGAACAAAGAGAGGACTACCGGCTTGCTGAAAACATCTTTTGTAAGTTCCGAATCCACCCAAAGAGTCAGCTGTGTCTCTTCAAATACCCCCGTCACCGCACCGGGCTGTCGCAGGAAGGATTGTACCGGCGGGGGGACATTCTGCACACTTTTCAGGAAAGCCTCCCATTCTCCTCCTGCCGTCTTTTCTATAATCGGCGAAGTGTCCTCTTGCGGGGCTTGCTGGGGCGTCGAGTTTGAATCAGAGACCGCACGAACCGGCTCACAGACAGGCGGTGCGGCAGGTTCTGCCGATGCGGAGTCTATATCCCATGGAGGCAGGTCCTCCTCCGGTGAGGATGGCACTTGCTCTTCCCAAGGCGGCAGATTATCCGCCGTTGCTGGCTCTTTCACTGTAGGTCCTTCCGGGACGGATTCCACAGGGGCAGACTGTCCCGGAACCGGTTGGTACATCACGCTGCTTGCCAGTTGCTCCTCCAAACGAGTGATTCGGGCCGCCAAGCCTTTGGAATCCTCCGCCAGCCGCCGGTCACAGAGGCGGATAAGACAGAGTTCTGCGTCCAGGCGGCGATTACTGCTGCGGTACAGGTCTGCCTGGGCAGTCTGCAACAGGGTCATCATCTGCACCAGTTCCCCGCCGGAGAGGCTCTCCGTCAATCGGCGGACTGCTTTTTCTTCATATCCTCCGGTGAGCAGTCCCTGGCCGCCCTCTGGGGCTGTCTTGCGAATTAACAGATCCCGGACCAAGGTAGACAATTCACCGAGAAACGCCCCCATGTCCTTCCCGTCCCGGTACAGGTCGTCCAGTTCCTTCAGCGCACCAACAGTATCATCCCGGGCTACGCAGTCCAGGATCGCTGTCGTCCGACGGTTGCCGGCCAGACCCAAAATGTCCAGGACCACATCTTCCGTAATGTCCCCTTCCGAGCCGCTGCACTGGTCCAACAGGGACAAACCGTCCCGCAGCCCACCATCTGCCAGACGCGCCAGCAGATTGGCTGCCTCAGTCTTCAGAGCAATCCCCTCCGTCTGTGCCACATGGCCCAGATACTCGGCGATGGCCCGGGGCGTAATCCGCTTGAAGGCAAACTGCTGACAGCGGGATTTGATGGTAGCGGGGACCTTGTGAAGCTCCGTGGTAGCCAGGATAAACATCAGGTGAGGCGGGGGCTCCTCCAGAATCTTCAGCAGGGCGTTGAACGCCGGTGTAGACAGCATGTGAACCTCGTCCACAATATACACTCTCTTTCGGACAGCCGCAGGGGTGTAGATTGCTTCATCCCGCAGGGCACGGATCTGGTCAACACCATTGTTGGAAGCGGCATCCAATTCCACAACATCTAGAACTCCCCCACTCAAAATACCCTGACAGGCAGGGCAGCAATTGCAGGGGCTGCCATCCACCGGATTTTCGCAGTTGACCGCCTGGGCCAGAATCTTGGCACAGGTGGTCTTTCCAGTCCCCCGGGTCCCCGTGAAGAGATAGGCGTGGGACAGCCGGCCCGTAGCCACCTGCCGCCTCAGCGTCTCTGTGATATGGGTCTGGCCTACCACATCCTCAAATGTGCGGGGCCGCCATTTGCGATAAAGAGCCTGATACAATTGCCTTCCCTCCTTCTCCGCATATAATAAGTCTGCCAGGACACTTCGGTATCCGGCAGGACCGCACACCGGCCTTTGAAGAACCTCTTATCCCTGTCTCACCGGCAGCCAGCTCAAAACCGGTGCGCCTGCGGCACACGCAGCGTTCTGCTTAGTGCTGCTCGGTTCCCCGCCTGACACGGTTCACAGTGCTACGTTGCGCAGGACCGATTTATCATCACCACTTATCGGCAACTAACGAAACAAGAGACCTCCGGGGGTCCGGGATTCATCCCTGCTACAGCGGATTGCAGGTACAGGGCACCGCTATCTCCCCGACTAGTGCGGCCATGCCCGATACCGACAAAGCATCCGGCAGACTCTGCAAATTATCATACACCATTTCCCCGAAATAATCAAGAATTTAGGTGCAGAATCTTTTTCTTTACAAAAGCAGATACCTCTCTCCCCTATTTCCCGGACTGAACGCCCCCTCAGGAACATTTCATCTTTCACTTGCGGATAAATTCTCTTTGTGCTATACTATCTACCAATGGGGGAGTAGCAGGCGTACCTATCGTGCGCAGCAAGTCAACATACTGGCCGTGGGGCCTGGCTTGCTTTCCATTGCGAGACTCATGTATGTGGAGCAACCATACATGGAGTCTCTTTTTTCAGATTTCCGGGTATGGTCTCATCCTACCCGGTATTTTTCTGAACACGGAGGAATCGCATATGCGGCTTGGCTTTATCTTCTTTTTTAACAGTATTCTTCTGGGCGTAGGCCTGGCTATGGACGCCTTTTCAGTCTCCCTTGCCAACGGTCTGAACGAGCCCCGCATGAGCCGGGGAAAGATGTCCCTCATCGCCGGGACCTTTGGTTTCTTCCAGGCTCTCATGCCCATGGTAGGCTGGATTTGCGTCCACACCGTCGTCCGGTATTTTCAGGTCGCAGAGAAATTTATTCCCTGGGTCGCCCTGGTTCTTCTTGGCTACATTGGCGGTAAAATGCTCTACGACGGCATAAAAGGTGGAGAAGAGGACACCCACCCCGGTGTTGGTTTCGGTGCTCTGCTTGTCCAAGGTGTTGCCACATCCATCGATGCCCTGTCAGTGGGCTTCACCATTGCAGACTACGATTCTCTCGAGGCTATCCTAGCCTCTTTCATAATCGCCGTTGTCACCTTTGTCGTCTCCATGGCAGGTCTTGTCATCGGGAAAAAGGCCGGTACCAAATTGTCCAGCGCAGCTACCATCCTGGGCGGTGCCATCCTGATTTTCATCGGTCTAGAGATTTTCGTCACCAGTTGGATGTAACTCCCGCCCCCTGCTTTTCATCTCCAGTTCCTTTTGCGCAGATAAATACCCCCTGATGCAGTTCGGGTTTCCTGCATCAGGGGGTATTCTAGTCAGATTATCCGGTGTTCAGAAAATTACTTAACAGGGAAACCTGGCCAATCAGCCATTGATCTTGTCCAAGATGATTTTTGCGCAGTCGATCTGGTTGGGGATTTTGCCTTCGGTATCGCGGACTCTCCAGATGTCGGGGGTAATCTCGTCAGCCACAAACATCTTGCCGGTCTCATCGTATCCGACCTCGATCTTGAAGTCGATCAGAGTCAAGTCCATCTTAGCCAGTTCCTTCTTCAGGACCTCACCCACGCGGACCAGAACACCAAGGGCCTCGTCATACTGGCCGGGAACCAGCATGCCCTTCATGATGCACAGTCTCTCAGTAATCAGGGGATCCCCCTGCTCGTCGCTCTTAAGAGTGACTTCAGTGTAGGGAGGATCGAACACGATGCCCTCTTCCAAGTCGAAGCGGCGGCTCATGCTTCCTGCAGTGAAATAGCGCAGAACAAACTCTAGCTTGGGAACGGTCAGCGTGCGAACCTTCATCAGGTTCTTGTCCAAGTCAGCACCCAGATAATGAGTGGGGATACCATTTGCCTCCATCACTTCGAAGAAATACTTGGAAACTTGCAGGCCGATGTTGCCCTTGCCTTCCACGCTGCCGCCGACAGTGTTGTAACCGGGGTCAAACATGCCGTTCTCGCCGGTTGCAGTGTCTTTAAAAAACAGGTGCGTTACGTTGGTCTCCTCGTCCAGCATGACGGTCTTGGTCTTGCCATCGTAAAGGGTCTTCATAGTTCGTTTCTCCTCTCAATTTTTGTATCTCCTACGCCCTCACCGGACCGACTCGCAGTGCAAGGTGTCCGGGGAAAAGCTACAAACGATTTAACAGATTTATTATACCACAAACTCCAACAATTGCGATAGGGGAAATGCTTTATTTATTCCTATTTGAAATAATTTTTTATGAAAAAAGTCGAGTCAATCCCTGTGTTGACTTATCAACCTCCAATGTCTATACTATATTTGACAGATATATTGCAAATTTTGTTTCAGGATGTGAAAAACACATGGGAATCCTTCAGAAACTCCTTTCCCGAAACAAGCCCCTAAAGCCGCCCATCGATATGGTCAACGGACCGATCCTCTCTGGTATTATCCGGTTCTCTATCCCTCTGATGCTCACCGGCGTGCTGCAGCTTCTTTTTAACGCATGTGACATGGTGGTTGTGGGGCAGTTTGCGGGGAGTGATCCCCTGGCCGCCGTAGGTTCCACTATGGCCCTCACCAACCTAATGCTCAACGCCTTTCTGGGCCTCTCCGTAGGCGTAAATGTGCTGGCAGCTCACGCCCTCGGTTCCGGGGATCGGGAGTGGCTGGAGAAGATTGTCCATACCGCCGTCACTCTGAGCCTTCTCTGCGGTCTCATTCTTGCCTTGGTTGGCGTGAGCCTCTGCCGAACCTGCCTTGTAGCCATGGACACCCCGCCGGAGGTTCTGGACCTAGCTGTCCTCTACATGCGCATCTATTTTTGCGGAATGCCCGTGGTGATGCTCTACAACTTCGGTGCCGCTCTTCTGCGGGCTCAGGGCAACACCAAGCAGCCCCTAATCTACTTATCAATCTCCGGGATCGTCAACGTGGTTCTAAACCTGGTGCTAGTTATCGTTTTCCACCTGTCAGTGGCTGGTGTAGCCATCGCTACCATCGTCTCTCAGGCTCTCTCTGCTGCCCTTATCCTGCGGTACCTAATTCGTCAGGAGGGGCCCTGTGGGCTTGATTTCCGAAAACTTAGGTTAGACCTCACCGTGGTGAAGAAAACCTTCCAAATCGGTATCCCCGCCAGCTTCAACGGCATCATGTTTTCCTTCTCCAACATCCAAATCCAGTCCGCTATCAACTCCTTCGGTCCCTCTGCCATGGCTGGCAGCGCCGCAGCAGCCAACCTGGAGGGTTTCATCTATCTGGCCGCCAATTCCCTCCACCAGGCTGCCGTCAACTTTGTTGGGCAGAATGTGGGGGCGGGCAATAACGCCAGACTTCCCAAGGTCACCGTGGCCTGCTGCTCCGTCTCTGCCTTGGTCTCCCTGCTCCTGGGCTCCGCCGTCTATCTCTTCGGCGGGACCCTTCTAGGGCTGTACACCCAGGCCGCCTCAGATATTGTCTTTGGCATGACCAGACTGAAGATTATCGCTCTGACCTACTTCCTCTGCGGCATCATGGATACCATGGTGGGCGTCCTCCGAGGCATGGGGTACGCCATGGTCCCCACCGCCATCTCCGTGGTCGGCGTATGCGGCTTCCGGATTCTCTGGCTGGTAACAGTCTTCGCCTGGTATCCCACGGTAGAGGTTCTCTTTCTCTCCTACCCCTCCTCCTGGATCCTAACTACCCTAGCACAGCTAATCAGCTATGGGTACATACGCAGAAAGAACTTCCCAATCCAGAAAAGTACAACCATCTGATACTGAAATCCGATTAAAACAAGACAAGAATTGGCTTGTTTTAATCGCCTCCGC
>JABUSR010000056.1 GCA_021442645.1 Ruminiclostridium sp. | reverse complement strand
TAATCAGCTTTGAGTATCAGATGGGGATACAGCGGATCATCAACTGGTCACAGACCGAGTCAATGTTTGTTTTGTCGATGCCGCTGCGGTCCATAGTCCGTTTGACCTTGTCCACCAGGATATCGTTGTCCAGGTCCCGCAGATTGCTCATAAGATTGATGCGGCGGCCCAGGCGGAAGATGTTCTGGGTGTCCTCCGGCAGGTCCAGGAAGCGGTCGATGGTCCCAAGCATCCTATCCTTGCCCTCGGGCAGTTTACCCCGGAGCTCCAATAGGATGTTCAGGATGTGGTCGCTGTCCACCACGCTGGTAATGCCGTGGAGGTTTTCGATGAAGAGGCGGATCTCCTGGATGGTCTCGATGTCATTGGGGCGGGTCAGCAGGCCGGAGGTATAGTCCTCATAAATCTCCAGGTTCTCAGCCAGGGCCATGGAGCGGATGCGGATGAAGTTGGGGTTCACCTGGTTCATCACGTCGGCGGTGTCCAGGGCGCTCTCCCGGGCGTACTCCCGGCCGCCCATGTTGGGCATGTAGAACTCGTTGATTTCGATGCCGGCGGCCATAGCCTTAATGCCGGCCTTAATCTGGGTGGCCTTGTCCACACCCTTGTTCATGAGCTTCAGGATGTAGTCATTGCCCGTCTCCAGACCGATATGGAAGCGATTGAGGCCCAGCTCCCGGTAGCGGATGAGCCGATCCAGACTCAGCCGGTTGATGGTGTCTGACCGGGCGTAGGACGTGATACGCTGGATTTGGGGGAAGGTGGCCCGAAGGTATTCCAGAACCTCGATCATGCCATCAGGGGCCATCAGGATGCCGTTGCCGTCCTGGAAAAAGACCGACCGCATGCCGCTCTGAATCCAGTTATAGGCCATGTAGCAGGCCTCCTGCTCGCCCTCAGTCTCGGGATTGCCCGCCTGGGCCACTCGGCCCTGGAAGACATCTACCCAGTATTTGATTCGGTCGATGTCCTTTTTGATGTCCTCCGCAGAGCGGATGCTGAAGGGGGTGTCGCGGTAGAAGCCGCAGAAGCGGCACTTGTTCCAGCCGCAGCCGCGGTTGATGCGCAGCAGCAGACTGTAAGCCTCACTGGGTGGGCGGATGGGGCCCAGCTCAAATCCTGCATAAGGGGGAATATTCGGCAAGCTCAGTCCTCCTTTAATCAATAAAATCGTTTTATGATGCTATTATACAGGAAGATTGGCTGCCTCGCAAGGCACAGGGGCCTTTCCTTTTGCTCCGACGCTGAAAAATGAGAGGGAAAGAGGTATTCCTGTCAATTTGGGGCTTGTTATTCGGGCTGTGAACGAGTATAATATTTTCGGTATTTTTATGTATACACCTATCATGCATGGAATCGACCTGTGATAGGTGATTCCCGCTATTTTACAGATTATTGGAGGACTGAACATGGCAGGCGTTATTTCCAGAGGGATCCAGGGCCCCATCATTCGTGAGGGCGATGATATCGTTGATATCGTTGTGAACAGCGTGTACGCATCTGAGAAGGAGGACAACTACTCTCTGAAGGATCGTGATATCATTGCCGTTACGGAGTCCGTGGTTGCACGTGCCCAGGGCAACTATGTTACCGTTGACCAGGTGGCAAAGGACATCCGCGCAAAGTACAACGAGGCCAAGAAAGTGGGCCTGGTGTTCCCCATCCTCAGCCGCAACCGTTTCTCCATGTGCCTGAAGGGCATCGCACGGGCAGTGGAAGAGGTCGTCGTTCTCTTCAGCTATCCCAATGACGAGGTGGGCAATCCCCTGATGGCCCGCTCCGCCTATATCCCCCACAAGTACAGCGAAGTCACCTCCTATGAAGAGGCTTCTTTTGTGGAGACCTTCGGCTCTCCCGTTCACCCCTTCACCGGTGTGAATTACCTGGACTTCTATCGTGAGGTCATCGAGGCTGAGAACGCAAAGGCTACCTTCCTGTTCTCCAACGATCCCCGCTACATCGCCACCGTGTGCGATAATATTCTCTGCTGCGATATCCACACCCGTAACGAGACCTGCGACGTGCTGAAGGCCATGGGAAAGACCGTCTACACCTTGGCAGACATCATGTCCGCCCCTGTGGATGGCAGCGGCTTCCACGATAAGTACGGCCTGCTGGGCTCCAACAAGGCCACCGAGGATAAGCTGAAGCTCTTCCCCAGAGATTGTCAGCCCGTAGTGGATGGCATCCGGGCCCGCATTAAGGCCGAGCGTGGCATCCAGGTGGAGGCCATGGTCTACGGCGACGGTGCCTTCAAGGATCCCGTGGGCGGTATCTGGGAGCTGGCTGACCCCGTGGTCTCTCCCGCTTACACGGAAGGGCTGTCCGGCCGCCCCAACGAGCTGAAGATTAAGTTCCTGGCTGACAACGACTTCTCTGACCTGTCCGGTGAGGAACTGAAGGCCGCCATCCGCAAGGAGATTCAGTCCAAGAATTCCGACCTGGTTGGCAGCATGAGCTCCGAGGGCACCACGCCCCGCCAGTACACCGATTTGCTGGGCTCCCTGTGTGACCTGACCTCCGGCTCCGGCGACAAGGGCACCCCCTTCATCGTGATCCAGAACTACTTCACCAACTACGGCGAATAAAAGAAAACCGGCGGGCCGCTGTTAAAAGCAGCGGCCCGCTTTCTGCGTCTATGAGAGAAAACACAAGAAAGGGAAAAAGAAAACCCGCCATGGCAAGCCATGGCGGGTTGTGTGTGTGTTTGGAATAAAGCCGGGTCTGAATTACTTCAGGGAGACCTTTGCGCCAACCTCTTCCAGCTTCTTCTTCAGCTCTTCAGCCTCGTCCTTGGAGACGCCTTCCTTGATTGCCTTGGGAGCGGCCTCGACAGCAGCCTTGGCGTCAGCCAGGCCCAGACCGGTGATCTCGCGGACAGCCTTGATGACCTTGACCTTCTCAGCGCCGAAGTTCTCCAGGATAACGTCGAACTCGGTCTTCTCTTCAACGGGAGCAGCAGCAGCGGCAGCGGGAGCAGCCATAGCAGCAGCGGAGACGCCGAACTCTTCCTCCAGTGCGTGAACCAGCTCGGACAGCTCCAGAACGGTCAGAGCCTTAACCTCTTCGATGAGGGCAGTAATCTTCTCAGAAGCCATGATAGTTACCTCCTAAAATAATGATGTGTTGTAAAATTTGTTTTTGATGTTGGTTGGGGATCATTCAGCGGCAGGAGCTTCGGCGCTGGCCTCAGCTTCCACAAAACCGCCCTTTTCCTCTGCGATAGCCTTCAGGACGATAGCCAGGCTGGTGATGGGTGCCAGCATGGTGCCCAGAACCTGAGCCTGCAGGACATCCTTTGCGGGCAGCTCAGCCAGAGCCAGGATCTCATCCAGAGCCAGGACCTTGCCGTCCATAAAGCCGGCCTTGATGACGAACTTGGAGCCGTTGAACTGCTTGGCGAACTTGTTGATGACGCGCATGGGAGCGATGGGGTCGGCAGTGGACAGAGCCAGGGAAGTGGTGCCGTTCAGGGCCTCATCCATCTCTTCCAAACCACACTGCTTAATAGCGAAGCGCAGCAGAGTGTTCTTCACAACAGAGTAGTCCAGCTCGTTGTTGCGGCACTCGGTACGCAGTGCGGTGTCCTCAGCGACGGTGATACCCTTGTAGTCCACCAGAACGCCGGCGGAAGCGCCGTTCAGCTTTTCAGTCAGCTCAGCCACGATAGCCTGCTTCTCAGAGAGAACTTTTGCGTTAGGCATGGTGTTTCACCTCCAGAATATGAAAAATGCTGTCTCGCGCTCAAAGACGCAAAACAGCACAAAGAAACAATCTTATACTGCATTCTCGGTAGGGCTTACGGATGCCTACTGTCTTTGAACACGATAGATAGTATATCACTCCGGAAAGGCGCTGTCAAGCGCCTTTCCGGAGAAATGATATTTTTGTTGAATCAGGAGCAATCAGCTCAGCTTAGCACCGTTGACCTTGATGCCGGGGCCCATGGTGGAGGCCACGACGCAACTCTTGATGTAAGTACCCTTGGCAGCGGCAGGCTTAGCCTTGAGGATGGCGCCGATGAGAGTGTTAAAGTTCTCAGTCAGCTTCTCAGCACCAAAGGAGACCTTGCCGATGGGGCAGTGGATGATGTTGGTCTTGTCCAGACGATACTCGACCTTACCGGCCTTGGCTTCCTTAACGGCATTGCCAACGTTGGGGGTGACGGTACCGGCCTTGGGGGAGGGCATCAGGCCCTTGGGGCCCAGAACCTTACCCAGACGACCGACAACACTCATCATGTCGGGGGAAGCGATGACCACGTCAAAGTCGAACCAGTTTTCCTGCTGAATCTTCTGAGCCAGGTCCATCTCGCCGACATAGTCAGCGCCGGCTTCCTTAGCAGCGTCAGCCTTATCGCCCTTGGCGAAGACCAGAACGCGGGGCACCTTGCCGGTGCCGTGGGGCAGAACGATAGCGCCGCGAACCTGCTGGTCAGCGTGGCGGGAGTCAACGCCCAGCTTGACGTGCAGCTCAACGGTCTCGTCAAACTTAGCGGGAGCGGTCTTCACAATCAGATCCATAGCATCTGCGGTGTCATACAGAGTTGCCTTGTCGATCTGCTTTGCGCTGTCCTGATATTTCTTACCTCTAAACATATCTTTAACCCTCCTGCCTTACTCGCCGACGATAACGCCCATGGAACGTGCGGTGCCTGCGATCATGCTCATAGCAGCCTCGATGGATGCTGCGTTCAGGTCACGCATCTTGGTCTCGGCGATCTTACGAACGTCTTCCTTGCTGATGGTAGCGACCTTGTCCTTGTTGGGGACGCCGGAACCGGACTCGATGTTGCAGGCCTTCTTGATGAGGACGGCTGCGGGAGGAGTCTTGGTGATGAAGGAGAAGGAGCGGTCAGCGTAGACGGTGATGACCACGGGGATGATCAGGCCAGCGTCGTTCTTGGTGCGCTCGTTGAATTCCTTGGTGAATGCGGCGATGTTCACGCCGTGCTGACCCAGAGCGGGGCCAACGGGGGGAGCCGGAGTTGCCTTACCGGCGGGAATCTGCAGTTTTACGTAACCAGTTACTTTCTGTGCCACTTAGAGCACCTCCATTTTGAAAATGTGGTTGGACGGAGTGTTGAACTCCTCCCACGTTTGCGCCTTCTGCGCAAAGTAAATCATTGGGATCAGAGGGATTCGATCTGATCCAGGTCCAGCTCGACCGGGGTTTCACGGCCGAACATGGATACAACAACGCGGACCTTCTGACGCTCCACGTCGATCTCTTCCACGATACCGAGGAAGGATTCCAGTGCGCCATCGGTGATGCGGACATTGTCGCCCACTTCGTAGGTCACCATGACCTCCCGCTTTTCCACGCCCATTGCGGCGATCTCGTCGTCCGTAAGGGGGATGGGTTTGTTTCCGGAGCCGACGAAGCCGGTGACGCCGCGTACATTCCGCACCAAGTGCCAGGTCTCGTCTGTCATGACCATCTTTACCAGCACATAGCCGGGGAACACCTTGCGCTCCACAGTCTTGGTGCCGTTGTCGGTAATTTCGGTCACAGTTTCCATGGGGATGTTTACCCCGAGGATCAGGTCACCCATGTTGCGGTTTTCAACAGCCTTTTCGATGGTGGCTTTTACGGTGTTTTCATAACCGGAATAGGTGTGAGCCACATACCATTTTGCGCCTTCAGCCATATCGAGTCACCTTCATTCGTTACTTGCCGAAGAGGGAGAGAAGAGCGTCGATGAGGGCGCTGGCAATGCCATCGAAAATCCAGACGATGATGCCTACGACGATAACGCAGGCAAGGACGATACCGGTCTTCTTGATGGTTTCAGCTCTGGAAAGCCAGGAGACCTTCTTCAGCTCTGCCTTCAGTTCGCGGAAGAAGCGGCCCAGGCGCTTGCCAATGCCGGGCTTCTTGTCCTTTGCGGGCTTGTCCTTCTTGGCCTTTGCGGGCTTGGGTTCCTTCGCTGCCGGGGTCTTGACCTCTTCTGCGTTCGCATCCAGGTTCATCTTTTCTTGTTCAGACATTTCGTTCACCCTTTCTTACGAATGTGGGGCATCATCACTTAGTCTCGTTATGAACGGTGTGCTTTCTGCAGAAGGGGCAGTACTTGTTCATCTCTAAGCGGTCGGGGGTATTCTTCTTGTTCTTCATAGTGTTGTAGTTGCGCTGCTTGCATTCGCTGCATCTGAGAGTGATCTTCACTCGTGCGCCGGGTTTTGCCATCTCGCGGCACCTCCTTTACGATGTTCGGCCCTGGGAAAAGAAAATACCGAAATCGGCTGACCTGTTCCCAGGTGATCCCGACTCCGGCGAGTTTACTCCAAAATAAGCATAATGGAAGAATACGGCTGGAATCGGCATCGGCTGCCTCCCTATGTCCGAATTGGTCAAGGGGTTGCGGGCATATACCGTAATATGCGCGCAAAAAATAAGCCCTTTTCATAGGTGGTATTATGTTACCACGGGAAAAGCCATTTTGTCAAGAAAAATTCAGAAAAAATTTTCCTCTCTCCGGAACCTGACGGCCTTTTCTACACCGGCGTCCGTTGACACTCTCCGGCCTTTCCGCTACAATATGATATAAGGAAGTGATAACATGCGAATCATGGCAATCGACTACGGCGATGCCCGCACTGGGGTGGCCTTATCCGACCGTACAGGCTTTCTGGCCGGGCAGACCTTTCTGGTAAAAAGCCGAAAGGAAGAGGTAGTGCTGGAGGAACTGGCACGGATAGCCCGGCGGGAGGGGGCGGAGGAGCTGGTCCTGGGGTATCCCAAGAACATGGACGGCACCGTGGGCCCCCGGGCGGAGAAGTGTGCCGCCCTGGCAGAGAAGCTGCGGGAGAGGACCGGTCTTCCGGTGGCCCTGTGGGATGAACGGCGTACCACCGTGGATGCCCACCGGATCCTGGGAGAGCAGGGCGTCCGGGCCAGGAATCGTAAAGATAAGATCGATTCAGTTGCTGCGACCCTCATTCTGGAGGGGTATCTCACCTGGAAACAGGTACAGTCCCAGCGGCAGAAACAGGAGGAAGACCATGGATAAAGATACGAGGCAGCGTCAATACCATATCCAGTGCGCCCCCGGCGAGGTGGGCCGCTACTGTATCCTGCCGGGGGATCCCGGCCGCAGCCCTCTCATTGCGCAGTATTTTGACGATCCCGTACAGGTGGCCTATAACCGGGAATATAATGTATACACCGGCACGTTGCTGGGGGAGAAGGTATCCGTCTGCTCCACCGGCATTGGCGGCCCCTCAGCCTCCATTGCCATGGAGGAACTGTCGGCCATCGGCTGCGACACCTTTCTGCGGGTGGGCACCTGCGGCGGCATCGCCCTCCCGGTTGAGAGCGGTGACGTGGTCATCGCCACCGGTGCTATCCGCAACGAGGGAACCAGCAGAGAGTATGCACCCATTGAGTTTCCCGCCGTTCCCGACTACGAGGTCCTGACTGCTATGGTGGAGGCCGCCAAGGCCCAGGGAAAGTCCTGGCATGCCGGGGTGGTCCAGTGCAAGGATTCCTTCTACGGCCAGCACTCGCCCCAGCGGATGCCCGTCTCCTATGAACTGGAGGCTAAATGGGAGGCCTGGAAGCGGCTGGGTGTTCTGGCCAGCGAGATGGAATCCGCTGCCCTCTTCACCGTGGCATCTGCCCTGGGTGTCCGCTGCGGGTCGGTTTTCCACGTGGTGTGGAACCAGGAGCGGGAAAAGGCCGGCCTGGACCAGAAGGAATCCGGCGATGTGACCCTCGCCATCGAGGTCTGCATGGAAGCATTAAAGAGCCTGATTCGTCAGGACCGAGAAAAAGAAAAGGAGGCCCACCATGCCTAATGACATCAAGCGCTCCTGTA
This sequence comes from Ruminiclostridium sp., assembly GCA_021442645.1. GTDB lineage: Bacteria > Bacillota > Clostridia > Oscillospirales > Oscillospiraceae > Evtepia. The sequence goes on along the minus strand of JABUSR010000056.1, from coordinate 3,134 downwards.
TCGACTGTGCGGTGACCCTGTGCGACGCCCACAATCCCCACAAGGAATTTCCTGATTTCTGCCTCAGCCGTCAGATGACGGAGGAGCAGCGGGACAAGTCTCTGAAGGAGTATTTCACCAGCGAAGAGGATAAGAAGATCGTCCGGGCCGCGGCCGTCGTGGAGGCAGAGGGCTATCGCAAGTGGCCCCGGGTCCAGGAGACCATTGAGTTCGCCAGGCAGATGGGTTATAAAAAGATCGGCATCGCCACTTGTGTGGCGCTTATAAAGGAGAGCCGTACCCTGGCTAAGATGCTCCGGGCCAACGGGTTTGAAGTCTACGGCGTTGGCTGCAAGGCCGGTGAAGTGCCGAAGACCGAGCTGGGCATCCACCCCAAGTACCACGGCCCCGGCCCCATGGCCTGCAACCCCACCCTCCAGGCCCAACTGCTGGCCGAGGAGGGTACTGAGTTCAACATCGTTATGGGCCTGTGTGTGGGGCACGACAGCCTGTTCTACAAGCACTCCCAGGCACCTACCACCACTCTGGTGGTGAAGGACCGGGTGATGATGCACAACACAGTCATGCCCCTCTACCACGCCGACAGCTACTATTCACATCTGATGAAGTCCCCGGAAGAGGACTGAGCCGACCCACAACCACATTGCTTTGCAAAGATCCCGTCGCAATGCCCTGCGGCGGGATCTTTTCCTGTGTGGCCTACCTTGCAAGAACAGGAAATCTGCGATACAATACACCCAAATCAGATCGATGCATCGGAGAACAAACATGGATTACTTTCACCTGTCAGAAGATAAACAGGAGCTGTTAAACCTGAGCAACCTGGGGCTGGCCTACTTGGGGGACGCGGTCTTTGAGGTTATGGTCCGCTCCTGGCTGTGCCTCCATGGAAAACTCACCTCGGGCAGCCTTCACCGGGCGGCCCTGGACTATGTGGCGGCCCCTCGTCAGGCCGCCCTGCTGGAGAAGATCCTCCCCATCCTGACGGAGGAGGAGGCCCGCATCTACAAGCGGGGTCGCAATGCCAACCCCCACTCCCACGCCAGGGGAGCGACCCGCCGAGAGTATCAGATTGCCACGGGGCTGGAGACCCTCTTCGGTTGGCTCTATATTCGGGGAAATACCCAGCGGCTGAACGAGCTGTTTGACTTAATGATGGAGGAGGAGACCTGATATGCCTATGGACGCGCTGTGCCTGGCCGCTGTCTGCCGGGAGACCGGCCGCACGGTCCTCGGCGGTCGGATCGACAAGATTCACCAGCCGACCCGGGACGAGATTCTGCTCCACATCCGCAGCAAGACCGGGGCCTGCCGCCTTCTGCTGACGGCAAACCCCTCCCGGCCCCGCCTTCAGCTCACCGACCTGCCCCGGGAGAACCCGGCAGAGCCCCCCATGTTCTGCATGCTCCTGCGGAAATATCTCAGCGGCGGCAAGATCCTGGAACTCCGCCAGCCCCCTATGGAGCGCCTGGCAGAGCTGGTCATCGAGGCCACCAACGAGATGGGGGACAAGGTCACCCGCCGCCTGATTCTGGAGGCCATGGGCCGCCGGGCCAATCTGCTTCTGCTGGACGGGGAGGGCCGCATCGTGGACTGCCTTCGCCGGGTGGATGTGGACCTGTCTCAGGAAAACGCCCGGCCCCTCCTGCCGGGAATGTTTTACAAGTACCCGCCCCTGCAGGTGGGAAAGCTGGACCCGACAGCCCTGACCGAGGCAGAGCGGGAGGCCCTCCTGGAGACTGCCCGGCAGGATATCCCGGCAGACCGGTTCCTGCTGGATACCTTCATGGGGATATCGCCACTGGTAGCCCGAGAGGTGGCCTTCGAGGCCTTTGGGGAGGTGGATGCACCCATAGGCCGCGGCCCGGAGAAACTCCTGGAGAAGTTGGAGGATTTGACGGTGCGGCTGGCGGACGACCGGATTCAGCCAACCCTGCTGATCCGGGAGGGCCAGCCTGCGGACTTTTCTTTCCGGCCGATTCTCCAGTATGGCCCCGGCACGGAGCTCCGGACCTACGAGAGCTTTGCTGCCCTGTTGGACGACTTCTACCAGGCCAAGGATACCGCTGAAACCGTCCGTCAGAAGGGCCAGGATTTCATTAAGTCGGTCACCCACGCCCGGGACCGCCTGCTCCGAAAGATGGCCCTGCAGGAGCAGGAGCTGGAAAAGACCCGGGACAGGGATCGGAACCGGATGTACGGCGACATCATTACAGCCAACCTCTACCGGATGGAAAAGGGAATGAAGACCCTCCGGGCGGAGAATTACTACGACCCCGACTGCGCCGAGATCGAGATTCCGTTGGACCCTTTAAAAACGCCTCAGCAGAATGCCGCCCGGTACTACAAGGCCTACACCAAAGCCAAGACAGCTGAGGAGATGCTCACCATCCAGCTGGAGAAAGGGGCTGCCGAGCGGGAGTACCTGGACAGCGTGCTGGACAGCATCTCCCGGGCGGAGGGAGACCGGGACCTGGAGGAGATCCGCCAGGAACTGGTAGAGACCGGCTACCTCCGGCGGAAGGCCAAGGCAAAGGACCGCATGAAGCGGCCGGGAACGAAGCCCCTGGAGTTCCGATCCACTTCAGGGTTCCGCATCACCGTAGGTCGGAATAACCTGCAGAACGACCGGCTCACCACCAAGCAGGCAGGGAAGTGGGACTACTGGTTCCACACCCAGAAGATTCACGGCTCCCATGTGATCCTCTGGACCGAAGGGGAAAAGCCCGACGAACGGAGCCTGCAGGAGGCCGCTGTGTTGGCCGCCTGGTTCTCCCAGGGACGGGAGGGGAAGAAGATCCCTGTGGACTACACCCCGGTGAAGTTCGTGAAGAAGCCTGCCGGAGCCCGCCCCGGCATGGTGATTTATACCACCTACCAGACGGCATACGTGGACCCCGACGAGTCCCTGGTGAGACAACTGAAAGCATAAAAATCCCCTGGCGTCGGGAGACTGCAGGAGCGTCATATTGCGATTATGAGGGAAGAGGCATGGGTTCATGCCTCTTCTTCCTGTTTCATCCGCTTGCCGTGGGGGATGGGGCCCACAAGGTTGCATACAATGGCACGTCAGCACAAGGGGGCTGGGCATGCAGTAACAAAACCTTTTGCAAAATTCGAAAAAGTATACTTTT
>JABUSR010000062.1 GCA_021442645.1 Ruminiclostridium sp. | reverse complement strand
GGCTCTTAGATGCTTCAAAAGCGCTGATTAAAAATGGCTATTTTTAATCAGCTTTGAGTATTAAATAGCGAAGGGCCGCCCGGTGAATGCCGGGTGGCCCTTTTCTGCGTTTTCAGTTGCGGGTAGTGCCCCCCTCTTCAGAACAGGGGGGAGAACAGGCGGTAGAGAGAGGTCAGCAGCCGACGGGGGACGGACCGACCCCGCAGATCGTCAGGGGTGAACTCCTGGCATAAGGGGATGGTATCCAAGAAATCATCTCGTACGGCTTCTACTGCGTCGGTGTGGCACATCCATACGCCGTTCTCAAACTGGAGGTAGAAGCTGCGGTAGTCCAGGTTGCAGCTGCCCACGGTGGCGTAGGTGTCGTCAGCCACTACCACCTTGCTGTGGAGAAAGCCAGGAGTGAACTCGTAAATCCGCACCCCGGCGTTCATCAGGGTGGGGTAGTTGGACCGGGTCACGGCGAAGACTGACTTCTTATCGGGGATGTGGGGGGTCATGATGCGGACATCCACGCCCGACCGTGCGGCAGTGCAGAGGGCAGAGGTAAGAGTCTCATCCAGTACCAGGTAAGGGGTGGTAAGAAAGAGATAGTTTTTGGCTTTGGCAATCATCAGTAGGAGCAGGTCGGCACAGATAGTGTCCTCGGGAAAAGGAGTGTCCGCATAGGGGGCCACCAGGCCGCCGGTGTTGCCCAAAGGGGGAAGTTCCCGGGGGAGAAACCAGTCATAGTCGGATTTGACATCGTGGTCATCCCACATGGTCAGGAAAAAGACGGCCAGGCTCCAGACGGCTTCGCCGCGGAGAAGGAGGGCGTTGTCCTTCCAGACACCGAACCGCTCTGTCCGGCCTACATACTCGTCGGCCAGATTCAGGCCGCTGACGAAGCCGGTAACCCCGTCGATGACGCAGAGCTTCCGGTGATCTCGGTTGTTCTGGTGGATGGAAAGGATGGGCAGGAAGGGCTGGAAGGGGCGGCAGTGGATGCCCATGTCCTCCAGGTCCTCGGCGTAGTCGGGGTCCAGGGTGGTGGCGGAGCCGATGCCGTCATAGATGACCCGGATCTCTACCCCCTGGCGAGCTTTCCCCCGGAGAACGTCCAGCACATCCTGCCACATGGAACCGTCACCGATGATGAAGTACTCCAGGAAGATGTACCGCTGGGCCTTCTCCAGTTCCCTTAAGAACACGGGTAAGAAGGCGGCTCCGGAGGAGAAGTAGCGGGTCTCGGTGTTGGTATACACAGGGCAGAGTGCGGTGTTCTCCAGATAATGGGCCTGGAGGGCGGCGTCCATGCCGTGGCGCATGAGGGAAAGGTTATCCAGGGTGGGGGTCAGATACTTAAGAAAGGTCCGTTGGGCTTCGGTGCGGTTGAAGCGCAGCTTACGCCCGCCGCCTAAGAAGAGGTAGACAAGCCCACCAACCACGGGGAAGAGTAGGATGGGAATGGTCCAAGCGACCTTATAGGCCAACTTGGTGTTTCGGGTGGAGATGAACAGCGCCACCGCCACGCTGACCGCCACGGAGAACCAGTAAAGCGCCAGGAAGTACTGGTTGAAGAAGAACAGGACTACCAGAAGCAGGCCCAACTGCAGCAGGATACTGAGTGCGACCAGAAGAAATCGCTGGCGGCGGGGAGAGAGGGCGGAGTGAAAGAGTGTCATGGCGAACCTCCTTTCTGTGGGGGTAGGGGGCAGAAGGTTACTTCACCACCACGTTGTCCCCACCCAGGAGGAGGGACAGCTCGGCCAGCAGGGCCTCGTGGAGAAGACAGGCAGCCCCCAGCTTCCGCTGGGTGTCGGCAAAGTAGAGGACGACCTGGCTCTCCCCGGGGAAGAGGGTGAAGAGAGCTTTTACCCGGGCGAAGAGAGGGGAGTTCTCTGAGGGGAAACGCAGGTAAAGACGACCCGTTCGTACATTGGAATCGGGGCGGGGTAGATAGCCTGAGCCGGCGTCCGGCGACGGACTGCCGGAGGTCTGGGCCAGAGGAGTCAGCCGGTCGCAGAGGAGCTGGGGGGCTTTTTCCTCCCGGGAGGAGATGCGCCCGACGGCGCAAACGGGGGTGTTTACCACTAGGAAGGGGGCACAAGCCTCCAGGGCCCGGGCGAAGAGCAGGAGTTCCACGGAGCCGGTATCGTCCTCTAAGGTGACATAGGCCATCAGGGAGTTATTCCGGGTGGGGCGGGTGCTGACGGCAGAGACGACACCCGCCAAAAGGATTTTCTCCCCGTCCTGGAACCGGGACGGGCCATCGGGCTGGGCAAAGTCCTCCATCATCACGCCGATGGGGATAGCCCCGGCAGCCTGGGCGGCGGCCCGATAAGCGTCCATGGGATGGCCGGAGAGGTAGAGACCGGTGATTTCTTTCTCCATGGCCATGCGCTCCTGGGGGGAGAAGTCGGGCTCATCCTTCAGATGGAGCTCTACCACTTCGGAGGTCCCGCTCCCGGAGGAGAAGAGGTCAAACTGGCCCTCGATGTTCTTTCGCTTGTTGCGGGTGAGGGCGTCAAGGAACTGCTCATAGGCATTGAGAAGGGGATAGCGGCGGAGGCCCATAGAGTCAAAGGCCCCGGCCCGGATGAGGCTCTCCAGGACCCGCTTGTTCAGGTCGGTGTCCAGCATTCGCTGGCAGAAGTCTTGGAAGGAGCGGAAGGGGCCGCCTTGGTCCCGCTGGGCCATGATCTCGTTGGTGACGCCCCGGCCAACGCCCTTTAGAGCGGCCAGGCCGAAGCGGATGTCAGGGCCGTCCACGGTGAAGTGGGGGCCTGACTGGTTGATGTCCGGGGGAAGAAGACGAATGCCCATAGCACGGCACTCGGTGATATATTCGGCGACTTTGCCTTGGGAGTCCAGCACTGAGGTCAGCAGAGCGGCCATGTATTCCCGGGGGTAGTGACATTTAAACCAGGCGGTCTGGTAGGCCACGATGGCATAGCATACGGCGTGGGCTTTGTTAAAGGCGTAGTTGGCAAAGTCAGTAATCTCGTCGTAAATGCTCATGGCTATGTCGGCGGGGATGCCGTTGGCGGCGCAGCCGGCGATGTTCCGGTCAGGGTCGCCGTTCAGGAAGGCGGTGCGCTCCCGTTCGATGTCCTTGAGTTTCTTTTTGGACATGGCCCGGCGGACCATGTCGGCTTGGCCAAGGGAGTACCCGGCAAGACGGCGGAAAATTTCAATGACCTGCTCCTGGTAGACGATACACCCGTAGGTGTTAGACAGGATGGGGACCAGGGAGGGATGCTTATAGGTGACGGTAGCGGGGTCGTGCTTGGAGGCGATGAACCGGGGGATGGAGTCCATAGGCCCGGGCCGGTACAGGGCGATGATTGCAGTGATGTCCTCGATGTCCTTAGGTTTTAAACCCACGCACACCCCGGTCATCCCGGCGGATTCCATCTGGAACACACCGCAGGTTTTACCCTCGGAGAGCATCCGGAAGGTGTCAGGGTCGTCCTCAGGGATAGTTTTTAAGTCAAAGTCCGGCGTGTGGTTCCGGACAAGTTGGACAGCGTCGTCCAGAACGGTGAGGTTCCGCAGAGCCAGGAAGTCCATCTTCAGCAGGCCCAGCTCCTCCAAGGTAGTCATGGGGTACTGGGTTACAATGGCTTCATCGTTTTTTGCCAGGGGGACGTAGGTATCTGCCGGGTTCCGGGTGATGACCACCCCAGCGGCGTGGGTGGAGGCGTGCCGGGGCATGCCTTCCAGGCCCTTGGCGGTGTCGATAATGGTCTGGACGGTGGGGTCGCTCTCGTACATCTCACGCAGAGGCTTGGAGAGTTTTAAGGCCTGGTCCAAGGTCATGTGGAGGGCGTTGGGCACCTGCTTGGAGATGGCATCCACCTGGGCGTAGGGGACGCTGAGGGCCCGACCCACGTCCCGAATGGCGCCCTTGGCAGCCATCGTGCCAAAGGTGACGATTTGGGCCACATGGTCGGCCCCGTACTTGCGGTTGACGTAGTCAATGACCTCTCCCCGGCGGCGGTAGCAGAAGTCCACGTCGATATCCGGCATGGAGACGCGCTCGGGGTTCAGGAATCGCTCGAAATAGAGGGAGTACTTCATGGGGTCTACGTCGGTGATATCCAGGCAGTAGGCCACCATGGAGCCGGCCGCCGAGCCGCGGCCGGGGCCCACAGGGATACTCTGCCGCTTGGCGTAGCCGATGAAATCTGAGACAATGAGGAAGTACTCCACAAAACCCATCCGTCGAATCATGGCCATCTCGTACTCCAACTGCTGCATGTATTCCTCGCTGCCGTTGGGGTAGCGGCGGGCAAAACCCTGGCGGCAGAGGGTCTCGAAGTAAGCGTCCCCGTCGGTGTAGCCCGGGGGGAGCTTGAATTCCGGCAGGTGGTAAGTGCCGAACTGGAAGTCCATATTGCACAGCTCCGCCACCTTGGCGGTGTTTTCCAGGGCCTCGGGGACCTGGGGAAAGAGGGCGGCCATTTCAGACTCAGACTTTAGGTAGAACTCGTCGGTTTCGAATCGCATCCGGTTTGGGTCCTCCACGGTACGGCCCATTTGGATGCACATGAGCACGTCCTGGGTGGGAGCGTCTTCCCGGGTGAGGTAGTGGGCGTCGTTGGTGGCTACCACGGGGATACCGGTTTCCTGGGAAATCTTCAGGATAGCCCGAATGACCTCCTGCTGGGCCTTGATGCGGTGGTCCTGGAGCTCCAGGTAATAGCCGTCGGGGCCAAAGAGATCCTGCATCTCCAGGGCGAAAGCCTTGGCTCCCTGGAAATCCCCGTCCAGGATACGACGGGGGACCTCACCCGCCAGACAGGCGGAGAGGGCGATGAGCCCCTCGCTGTGGGCCCGGAGAAGTTCCAGGTCGATACGGGGCTTGCCATAGAAACCCTCAGTGAAGGACCGGCTTACCATAGCGCAGAGGTTCCGATAGCCTGTCTCATTCCGGCAAAGGAGGATCAGGTGCCGGGGGCTGGAGTCCAGATTGTGTTCCTTCTGGAACCGGGACCGGGGGGCCACGTAGACTTCGCAGCCGATAATAGGCTTGATCCCGGCGGCCTTGGCGGCCTTGTAAAAGTCTACCACTCCGTACATGACCCCGTGGTCGGTGAGGGCGATGGCCGTCTGCCCCAGCTCTTTGGCGCGGTCGACCAGCCCCTGGATGCGGCAGGCACCGTCCAGGAGGCTGTACTCCGAATGGACATGAAGATGGACAAAGGACATGATCGGTCTCCTTCCGGGGGGACTGTCGGGGTGGTTCCCGGGAAGCGGAGGAACTCGCTGCCCGGAGCGGGTCAAATCAAATGAGCGGGGATCAGCCGTTGGCAGCCTGGCGCTCGGCCAGGATTTCCTCTACGATTTCCATAGCGGCCAGGATGAGGATTTCACATCGGTTGGTGGTACCTACCTCCATAGCGGCGGCAGAGGTCTCGGGCTTGATCTCAGTCTTCAGCAGGGGGGTGCAGCGGAGGCTTCCGTACTTGGCCTCAAAGCGGGCCTGGAATTCCTTGCCCAGGGCGCCGGTGCGCCGCTTGCTGCCCACGGGGTCGGCGGGGTCCACAGGGGTGGCCTTGCCAAGGACCATAATGCCGCCGGTAAGGGCGCCGCAGAGCTCACCGGTGAAGGCACCTGCACCGAAGCCGGCACCCAGGTCGAAGCACTCCTGCTCGGTCATGCCGGTGATGTCGGCGAAGGAGGCAAGCAGGGACTGATTGCAGTTAAATCCTTTTTTGTGGTATGCGACAGCTTGTTCATAACGAGTCATGATGGGGATCTCCTTTTCTATAGTAATATTGGGCAGAGTATAGCATTCTCCAAAAGGGATGGCTGTAGAAAGCGAGCGGTTCTTCGAGCAGGGACAGCTCTTCACCCCTCCAGCTTCTGACTCAACTCGATGAGCTTCCGGAGACGATGACTCAGGGAGGACTTGGTCACGGGGGGGTCGCAGAGGTCAGCCAGCTGGGAGAGGGAGAGCTCAGGGCTGGCTTCCCGCAGGAGGGCGGCCTCCTGGAGCTTGGGAGAGAGGTCGTCGAAGACACCGGCCGCCCGGAGGGCCTGGATGGCCTGCCGTTGTTCCATAGCGGCATCTACGGTCTTGCCCAGGTTGGCGGCGTCGCAGTTGACCCGGCGGTTAACGCCGTTGCGGAGGTTTTTCTCCGCCTTGGCGTTCATGATATCCATAGCACAGATCGGTGCGCCGATAACAGTCAGGAGGTCTTCCACGGCCTCACTCTGCTTGAAATAGACGATATGGTTCCCTTTCCGGATGGCCTCTTTGGGGGCGGAGCCAGCCTCCCGGAGGAGGGCAGCCAGTTCCCGGCTCACGGATCGGTGGCTGGTGGAGAACTCTAGGTGGTAGCCTTTCAGCGGGTCGGTGACCGACCCGCCGGCCAGGAAGGCCCCCCGCAGGAAGGCCTGGCGGCAGTGGGTTTCTTCCATGAGACCGAAATTAATGTGGTGGGCCAGACCGGCGGGATCGAAGGCACACAGATCCCACAGCAGGGAGAGTTTCTGCCGGTCGGTGACGGAAAATATCTGCTTGGGGCTGTCGGGATCTCCCCGGGAGTCGAACTCCAGGCCGAAGGCCCGGTGGAAAAGGGTGGGGAGCCGCCGGGCAAAGGTATCGGACTCAGTGACGATTCGCACCTCCTGGGGGGAGAATCGGTTGCAGTAGAGCAGGACTCCGCAGGCTTCGGCCTGGGCGCAGCACCGCCGCTGGATGCGGTCCCGGCAGAGCTCGGCCTTCACTTGGCTGGAAAAGGACATAGAGATTCCTCCCTGATGGGTGTGGTCAGACGGGGCTGGGGTCTCGTGAGGGGGGATCACCGGGAGATGTCCCGGTGCTGCTCCCGGGCCTGGTAGCCTTTCTGGTGGATGAACTCGGCCAGGGCGTGGGCAATGGCCACCGACCGGTGATGTCCGCCGGTACAGCCTACGGCAATGACCAGGGAGGGCTTACCCTCCTGAGCATATTGAGGGAGAAGGAAGGCCAGCAGGGCCTCCAGATACCGGAGGAACTCGTGGGTCTGCTGATAGCCGAAAAGGAAGGCGCGGACGTCCTCCTCCAGACCGGTGCACTCCTTCAATTCGGGAATATAGTAGGGGTTGGGCAGGAACCGCACATCGAAGACCAGGTCGGCATCGATAGGGATGCCGTACTTAAATCCGAAGGAGGTGACAGACACAGAGATGGCTTCGTTGGGGGATTCCATACCGAAGAGCCGGAGCAGTTCCCCCCGGAACTTGGAGAGGTTGAGACCATCAGTGTTCAGGATGTGCCCGGCCCGGCATCGGACGGGGTCCAGGGCGGTGCGCTCCAACTGGACGGCTTCAGGCAGGGAGAGACCCTGGCGGCAGAGAGGGTGGTTGTGGCGGGTCTCTTTATAGCGCTTGATGATGACATCGTCGGAGGCCTCCACAAAGAGGATCTTGTAGTCCAGATCCATGGCGGAAAGCTCATCCAGGGCCTGGAAGAACTCGTCAAAGGTCTGGCCGCCCCGGATATCGGTGACCAGGGCCACCCGGCTGTACTTGCCGGAGCCTGCCCCGGCTCTGCAGAGCCCGGCAAAGCTGGTGATGAGGGCCACCGGCAGGTTATCCACGCAGTAGAAGCCCAGGTCCTCCAGGAAGGCTGCGGCGGAGGATTTCCCTGCTCCGGATAGGCCGGAGATGATGATGAATTCCATGGCATTATCCCTCTAATCTCTTTTGCTCTTTAATCATAATATTATACCATAAAAATCTGCATGGGGCAAGGGCGAACCCCTGCCGGAGCCCCCAACCGGGGACGGCAGGCCCAGCCAAAACAGGGATGCCGCCCCCATCGGTTCCGGGCCGTTACCCCCCAGTGCCGCGCCTACCCTTTGGGGGAGAGAAACATAGGCCCGTGAAGGTTTCAAAAACTTCTTTTCATTTCCTTCCAAGTGTGCTAAAGTCACAGTATAGTCCCGTTGTTCTCGTGTAGAATAACAGCATAAGGGATATCAGAAAGCGGGGAGAGCCCCGCTTGCATCGGAAATCTAACGACTAGTGTCTTGAAAGGAGATCTACTATGGAACTGAAAGGCAGCAAGACCGAAGCCAACCTGATGGAAGCATTCGCAGGCGAAAGCCAGGCAAGAAACAAGTACACCTACTTCGCAGAAGTGGCCCGCGCAGAGGGCTATGAGCAGATCGCCGCCTTCTTTGAGGAGACCGCAGGCAACGAGAAGGAGCATGCCAAGCTGTGGTTCACCGAACTGTCCGGCATCGGCACCACCCCCGAGAACCTGATGGCAGCCGCCGAGGGTGAGCACGAGGAGTGGACCTCCATGTATAAGCGCATGGCAGAAGAGGCTCACGAAGAGGGCTTCCACCGCATCGCTGATATGTTCACTTTCGTGGGCGAGATCGAGAAGTCCCACTATGAGCGTTACCTGAAGCTGGTGGAGAACCTGGAGGCCCAGGAAGTCTTCAAGAAGCAGGCCGTCAAGGTTTGGTACTGCCGTAACTGCGGCCACCTGGAGTTCGGCGACGAGGCCCCCGCTGAGTGCCCTGTCTGCGGCAAGCCCCAGGCTTACTTCGAGATCAAGGCAGACAATTATTGATCGATATGGGTCGATCCTCCCAACAGGAAAAAGAGAAGCCGCTTCGGCGGCTTCTCTTTTTCTTTTTCTCTGGGGGAGCAGAAATTTTCCCAGGCAATGCTTTCCCGCTGGTATCCGGCGGGATTCTGTGGTAAAATAACAGAACAAACTCGGAATGCCTACGCCCTATGGCGCTTTGACGACAGGAGGTTTCCCATGAGATTCATCCGAACCCTCATTTTAACCATAGCACTCCTGCTGGGCCTGTCCGCTTTTCCTGCCCTGGCGGCGGACGACCTGGGGGAGTTAACCTGGCAGGCTCCGGAGAGCGGGGAGACCGCACAGGTGAAGGTCCAACAAGTCGACGGCCGTACCTGGCTCTTTCTGCCCGCTTCTGCCGACCTGTCCGCCCTGACACTGACCTTTGGGGGTGGATCCGTGCTGGTCACCGGCCCGGCGGGAATAGCCACCCTGGAGAGCGGCATCCCCTTTAATCTCTCTGCTCTCTTTGAGGAGCCTCCCGCGGATGGCCGGTGGACAGTCACCCTTACCCGGGGCGGGGACAGCACCGAACTCATGCTGATGAAGTCGGAGAACCTGCGTGCCCTCTGGCTCGCCAGTGCCAACACCCAAAAGGGACGGGACTGGGTGGAACAGTCCAAGGACAATAAGGCCAAGGGCCAGGCTGTCCTTCTCCGGGCCGACGGTACCCAGGTGTGGGCCGGAGAGCTGAAGCAGATCAAGGGCCGGGGGAACACCACCTGGTACAACCCAAAGAAGCCCTATCAGATTAAGCTCGGGGAGAAGGTGGACTTGCTGGAGACCGGACTCCCGTCGGAGGAGGCCTCCACCTGGGTCCTGCTGGCCAACTACTGTGATGCTACGCTCCTCCACAACACCTTTACCTATGACCTGGCCCGGGACTTTGCCCTGCCCTTCACCCCCTATAACACCCCTGTGGACCTGTACTACGACGGAGAATATCGGGGAAGCTACCTCCTCTGTGAGAAGACTGAGGTGGGAGAGGCCCGGGTGGACATCTTTGACCTGGGAGAGGCCATCGAGGAAGCCAACCCCGACGCAGGGGATTTGGGGGACCTGCCCACCATCCGGAAGACTGACGAAGGCGGCCGTAGCTACCAGTATGTGGATGGCATCACCTTGCCGGAGGACTATTCCGGCGGTTATCTGCTGGAGATGGATTTCCAGTCTCGGGCGGAGGCGGAGGCCAGCTGGTTCTCCACCACCGCCGGCTGCTATGTGGTGTGCAAGAGCCCCGAGTACCTGCCCGAGGAGGGCCTGCTGTATATCCGGGAACTCTACCAGGCCTTTGAGGACGCCGTCATGAACGGCGGCACCCACCCGATAACGGGGCTGGATTACAGCGAATATATGGACGTGGAATCCCTGGCTCGGTGCTACCTGATGCTGGAGCTCAGCCAGGACGGAGACGCCTTCCGGTCCTCCACCTACTTCTATAAGCTTGCCGGGGAGGAGAAGCTCTACGCCGGGCCGCTGTGGGATTTTGATTCATCCTACGGCAGCTATGTCTCAAACTTTGCCGTGGACCAGGTGGTGGCCGGGGAGACTGTCTTGGGTCGAGCCCTGTGGGACATTTCTTCCTTCCGGGAGGCCCTGCGGACGGCCTATCAGGAACTCTACCCTCTGGTGGAGGCCGAACGGAATACCCTCCAGGAAAGCCGGGCCCTGCTGGCCGCCAGCCAGCGGATGGACCACGTCCTCTGGCCGGAGATCACGCCCGGCAGCTACCGTGCCACCGTGGAGGAGCTGAGGTCCTTCCTGGCCCAGAGGAATGCATGGTTCTATGAGCGGGTGGTCAGGGAGACCTCCTACATGGATCTGCCCGGGCATCTGGTAGACGTGAGGTCTGGCGACTGGTTCGCCGGGGCTGTGGGTTATGTCACCGACCGGGGGATCTTCAAGGGAACCAGCCTCACCCGGTTCTCTCCTGAGGGGACCATGACCCGGGCCATGATGGTTACTGCGCTGTGGCGGCTGGCAGGGGAGCCGGAACTTCCTGCAGAGGAGACGCCCGCACCGGCGCCCGCCTTCCCTGAGTCCACCTACACCACCGGCGACGCTGCCGGAACAGAGAGTACGACGTCTGTCGCCCCCACATTCTCCGATGTGGAGGAGGGGACTTGGTACAGCCGGGCGGTGGCTTGGGCGGCGGCCAGCGGTGTGGTCATGGGCTATCCCGACGGCACCTTCGGCCCTGATCGCCCTGTGACCCGGCAGGAAGTGGTCTCCTTCTTCTTCCGGGTGGCTAAGAGCCTGGGAGAGGACTTGAGTGCCCCAACCATTCCCGAGACCTTCATTGACCGGAATCAGGTGCCCGATTGGGCAGCGGAGGCCTTCGGCTGGGCCATCGACCGCGGCCTCCTTACCGGCACCTCTGCCGGGACTCTGGATCCCGAAGGCCTGGCTCTCCGCAGTCAGGGCGCAGCCCTCTTCCAGCGGTTCCACACCGCCTATTACGCCCTGCCTGAAGTATCGGATTCGCCAGAAACATAACCTTTTCAAACCTCTCTTCGGGGGAGAGCGTCGCCACAGATATCGTATAAATCCACCCATTGCATGAAAGGAGCATCCCTATGAAAAAACTGACTGTCCTGCTGGC
>JABUSR010000252.1 GCA_021442645.1 Ruminiclostridium sp. | reverse complement strand
TTCTCCCACCCGGTTATCTACCAGGCACCGGAAGGCGTTGAACTGAAGGCTCTCGACCGGGAAGATCCCAGGGACTACGTCCGGGAAGATCCCATAGACTGTGGCCGGGAAGCCCCCGGAGATTACAACCGAGGAGAGCCCAGAGACCGCAGGTGGGAAGATACTAGGGCCATCCTCCGGGAGGAGCCCGGGGACGTTGACCAGGAGAAGCCCGGAGAACGCGAATGGGACGCCCCCAGCGGCTGCCGGGCAGACCCTGAGGAGAGCGCCTGGGAGGAGCCCGAAGAACTCGAGAGGGAAATGCCGGAGAGCGTGCCCCGGGAAGAGGCGTATGACACCATCCCGTGCCGTCCCCCTGCCTGGATGTTTGAAAAGGAGGAGACACAGGTGCCACCGTCTGTCCGGGAGCAGCCTGAACCGCCGAAAAACATACCGGTCAGGAAAAAGAAACGAAAGCGGAAGGCTCTGATCCTCGTTTTTGCGGTGCTTGCAGCCCTGATTCTTCTGGGAGCTGTGATCCACGGGATCCTGGTTCACAGGCCGGATATTCAGCCGCAGCCCCAGGAGGAAAATGAAAGCATCGGCGTCCACCCGGACCTGCTGAGCGCAGGGCGGCGGGAGGACGTGTATACCTTCCTGCTGGTCGGGCGGGATGACGGCGGCGGCGGCAACACCGATACCCTGATGGTGGGATGCTACGATGTGAAGAACGGTACCCTGGATGTCATGAGCATCTACCGGGATACCCTGGTGGATGTGCCCTGGGAGATCAAAAAAATCAACTCAGTGTACAACTGGAAGGGGATGGAAGGCCTCCAGAGTGCGGTGAAGGATCTCATCGGCTATTCTCCCGACTACTACTTCCTCATGGAGCTGGATATCGTGGCCCAGTTGGTGGATGCCATCGGCGGTGTGGACTATGAGCTGCCCTTTGCCATGCATTATGACGACCCCACCCAGGACCTGCACATCCACTTCGAGGCCGGCCTGCAGCATTTCAACGGCGAGGATGCCGTGAAGGTCCTCCGCTGGCGGAAAAACAACAGCGGAGAAAGTCGATCCGTGGGTGATGTGGGCCGTGTGGAGATCCAGCACTCCTTCCTGAAGGCCATGATGGGTCAGACCCTGCGCATCAGCACCCTGACCAATATCACGACCATCGCCCGCATTGTGGACAAGAACCTGACCAGCAACCTGAGCTATGGCGAAATGATGTGGTTCGGAGAGCATTTCCTGATGATGAACAAGGAAGGCCTCCGGTTCCATACTATGCCCGGCGACGCCACGGGCACCATCTGGAGCCCGACCTACCAGAACAACCAGAGCTACGTGTTCGTCAATGACGGGGCTCTGCTGGAACTGGTCAACACCTATATGAACCCCTACACCACGGCCATCACGGCCGACATGCAGCACGTTATCCACGGCACCACTGTGGATAACCTCTCCGGCGGCCAGTTTGCACCCGTGGAGTAACCATAAAAATGCGATTGGCGGGCCTAGTCCGGCTCCGCAGCAGAAAGGATGATAGTATGACACCCAATGAGATGGCATTGGCCCTTGCCAAGGCTCTGGACAGCAAGAAAGGGAAAGATATCCTGGTGCTGGAGACCGATGGCATTACGACCCTGGCAGATTATTTCGTCCTTTGTTCCGGCTCCTCTGCCCCTCAGCTGAAGGCCCTGGGTGACGCCGCAGAGAAAGCTATGAAGGACAATGGAATCCTGCCCCACCACATTGAAGGTCACCGCGGCGGCACCTGGATCCTCCAGGACTACGGCGACGTGGTGGTCCACCTGTTCTCCGAGGAGGCCAGAGAGTTCTATGACCTGGACCGCCTGTGGCAGGACGCCAAGGTAGTGGACCTGAGCCAGGTCCTCACCCCCGGGGAATAAGTATCCCCTCCATTTGTTAAACAACCTGCCGGGGCGGAGATGTCCGTCTGCCGCAGGATAAAACTATGAAAGTGTGATCAGAGTGAAATACGAATTTAACCGCATCGAGAAGAAGTGGCAGGACCGCTGGGACAAGGAAAACTGCTATCACGCAGAGACCGGCGGAGACAAGCCCAAGTTCTACGGCCTGGTGGAGTTCCCCTATCCCTCCGGCCAGGGTCTGCACGTGGGCCACGCCCGCCCCTACACCGCCATGGACGTGGTGGCAAGAAAGCGCCGGATGGACGGCTACAATGTCCTCTTTCCCATGGGCTATGACGCCTTCGGCCTACCCACGGAGAATTACGCTATCAAGAACCACATCCATCCTGCTCAGGTCACCAGAGACAACGTGGCCAACTTTACCAAGCAGCTGAAGATGCTGGGCTACTCCTTTGACTGGGAACGCGTGGTGGACACCACAGACCCCAACTACTACAAGTGGACCCAGTGGATCTTCCTGCAGCTCTTCAAAAAGGGGTTGGCCTATAAGACCTCCATGCCCGTGAACTGGTGCACCTCCTGCAAGTGCGTCCTGGCCAACGAAGAGGTGGTCAACGGCGTCTGCGAGCGCTGCGGCTCTGATGTCGTCCGCAAGGAGAAGAGCCAGTGGATGCTGAAAATCACCGAGTACGCCCAGCGCCTTATCGACGACCTGGACGACCTGGATTTCATTGAGCGCGTAAAGATCCAACAGAAGAACTGGATCGGCCGTTCCACCGGTGCGGAAGTGACCTTCCAGACGACCAAGGGCGACGACCTGGTTGTCTACACCACCCGGCCTGACACTCTGTTCGGCGCGACCTACATGGTCCTGTCCCCTGAGCACCCCTACATCAACCAGTGGAAGGACAGCATCGGTAACTGGGACGAGGTCACTGCCTATGTGGAGGCCGCTGCCCGCAAGTCCGACTTCGAGCGTACCGAACTGGCCAAGGATAAGACCGGCGTGAAGCTGGACGGCGTCCGGGGCATTAACCCCGTGAACGGTAAGGAAATCCCCATCTTCATCTCCGACTACGTCCTGGTGTCTTACGGCACCGGCGCCATTATGGCAGTTCCCGCCCACGATGACCGCGACTGGGAGTTTGCCAAGAAGTTTGGCTGCCAGATCATCGAGGTGGTCAAGGGCGGCGATGTGGAGAAGGAAGCATTCACTCTGAAAGACGACACCGGTATCATGGTCAACTCTGACTTCCTGGATGGCATGACCGTCAAGGACGCCATCCCCGCCATCACCAAGTGGCTGGAGGAGAAGGGAATCGGCCATCAGAAGGTCAACTACAAGCTCCGTGACTGGGTCTTCTCCCGTCAGCGTTACTGGGGCGAGCCCATTCCTCTGGTCTCCTGCGAGAAGTGCGGCTGGGTGGCTATCCCCGAGGAGCAGCTACCCTTGCTCCTGCCCGAGGTGGAGAGCTATGAGCCCACGGACAACGGGGAATCCCCCCTGGCTCCCATGACCGACTGGGTCAACACCACCTGCCCCTGCTGCGGCGGCCCCGCCAAGCGCGAGACAGACACTATGCCTCAGTGGGCCGGTTCTTCTTGGTACTTCCTGCGCTATATGGATCCCGGCAACGACAAGGCTCTGGCCTCGGAGGAGGCCTTGAAGTATTGGGGTCAGGTGGACTGGTACAACGGTGGTATGGAGCACACCACGCTGCATCTGCTGTATTCCCGCTTCTGGCATAAGTTCCTCTATGACATTGGGGTGGTTCCCTTTGCCGAACCCTACAAGAAGCGCACCAGCCACGGTATGATCCTGGGCGAGGGCGGTGAGAAGATGTCCAAGTCCAGAGGCAACGTGGTCAACCCCAATGACGTCATCGCGCAGTACGGCGCAGATACCATGCGTATGTACATCATGTTCATCGGTGACTTTGAGAAGGCTGCTGCCTGGTCTGACAATGCCGTGAAGGGCTGTAAGCGCTTCCTGGACCGTATCTGGAACCTGGCCGGCCAGGTGGCCGATGGGGCCGCTTACGGCAAGGACAACGAGGCCCTCATCCACAAGACCATCAAAAAGGTCTCTGACGATGTGGAGAGCATGAAGTTCAACACCGCCATCGCTGCCCTGATGACACTCACCAACCAGTTCTATGAGAAGGGCGTGAACAAGGCAGAGTTCCGGACCCTGCTGCAGATGCTCTCTCCCTTCGCACCCCACATGGCCGATGAACTGTGGGAGCAGTTCGGCTTTGAGGGCTTTGCCAGCACCTCTCAGTGGCCCGTTTATGACGAGAGCAAGACCGTGGCCTCCGAGGTCACCATTGCAGTCCAGGTGGGCGGCAAGCTGAAGACTACCGTTACCGTTCCCGTGGACAGCGAGCAGAGCGCCGTCCTGGAGGTGGTCACTGCCGACAGCAAGATCGTCAAGCTCATGGAGGGTAAGGAGATCGTGAAGGTCATCCATGTCCCCAACAAATTGGTGAACCTGATCCTCAAGCCCAAGGCATAAGTTTAAAAAGGGTAGAATAATTTCAAGATTCTATCTTGACAACGTCGTGAGAATTGCATATAATACCACTGTTAAAGCCATATATTACGATGGCCCTTTGGTGCGTGAGATGTGAACTCACCACTTCGGAGGGAGGGAAAACGAATGTCTGAAGTCCATGTGAGAGAGAACGAATCTCTGGAAAGCGCTCTGAAGCGGTTTAAGCGTAGCTGTGCCAAGTCTGGCGTCCTGGCTGAAGTGCGGAAAAGAGAGCACTACGAGAGCCCCAGTGTGAAGCGCCGCAAGAAGTCTGAGGCTGCACGCAAGAATCGTAAAAAGTATTATTAATGAGCTAAAAGACCTGCCCGATGGGCAGGTCTTTTTTCACGGTGGGGGCGAGCCGGACAGCGCCCCCTGCAGGCCGGAAAAACGACGAGGTACATGAGAGGGACCCGGGCAGATAGCCGGATGGCATGAGAAGATAGGGCCCCCCGGCGAAATCCCCCTTGTCCGTTGAGGGATGTCCGTGTATAATGAACGAGCAATGTGGTCGTAAACCCATGCCGGCCCCGCAGAAAGCAGAAGAGGTGATACTGTGCGAGTCCCATTTGTTCCCGACTTTTTGTTTGACAGCATCTATACCATCGACATCCAGCGGCTGAAGGCCCGGGGGATCACCCTCCTGCTGGCTGACCTGGACAATACCCTGGTGCCCTATTCTGTCAAAACGCCCACCGAAGAAGTGAAGGCCTGGCGCGACCGTCTGCAGGCGGAGGGGATTACGCTCTTTATTCTGTCCAACAGCCGAAAGCCCGGGCGGGCCCAGAGATTCGCTGAAGGGCTGGAGGTCCCCTATCAGGGTCACTCGGGAAAACCGAAAGCCAAGGGCTTTTACTCTGCGATGGAGCGCATGGGGGTCACGCCCCAGCAGACCGCCATTGTGGGAGACCAGATTTTTACGGATATCTGGGGGGGAAACAACGCAGGGGTGACCACCCTGATGGTGAAGCCCATCGAGTTTGGGACCGTGTTCCGGCTCCTGCGGTACGGCATTGAGACCCCCTTCCGCACTCGTGGGAAAGGGGGGGGAACCCTGTGAGAGCGCTGTTTGGAACAGCAGGGAGCCCAGACGCTTTCGCTGAGGAAGGGTATAAAAAGTCCCAGGATATGCCCCTGTGGTTGAAAAACAAGGGTTTGGACGCCTATGAATATCAATGCGGGAAGGGCGTGAACGTGGGGGAAGCCACCGCACGGGAAATCGGGCGGCAGACTGCTCTGGCGAGGATTACCCTGTCCCTCCATGCCCCCTACTTTGTGAACCCCGCAAACCCCGACCCGGAGAGCCAGGAGAAGACCGCAGGGTATGTACTGGCTGCCTGCCGGGTGGCCCAGTGGATGGGCGCTGGACGGGTGGTTATCCACACAGGGGCAATCCAGAAGAGGACCCGTCAGGAGGCTCTGGAAACGGCCAAGGATTCCTTCCGGATGCTCCGCCGCCGATGTGATGACGAAGGCTACCATAATATTCTCCTCTGCCCGGAGACTATGGGTAAGATCAACCAGTTGGGTGACCTGGAGGAGGTTTTAGAGATTGCTGCCGTCTGCGAGGGGCTGCTGCCCTGCGTGGACTTTGGGCACCTTTACGCCCGATCTCTGGGGCGCATGGAGGGGCAGGAGGAGACGGCCCGGATGCTGGACCGGATGGAAGAAGTTCTGGGACCGGAGAAGGCCAGTCGGTTCCACAGCCACTTTTCCATGATTGAGTTCACCCCCAAGGGGGGAGAGTCCCGGCACCTGACCTTTGCCCAGGAGGATTTTGGCCCCGACTATCATCCCTTATGCCGGGAACTGGTCCGCCGGGGCTGGGGGCCTACAGTAATCTGCGAGAGCGCAGGGACCCAGGATGTGGACGCCCTGGCGATGAAAGCCGCTTACGAGGGGGCATATAGGGAAAAGATGGAAGATTCCGTGGGATAATCCCGCCAGATTTGCAGAAAAACCATTGCAAAACTTGGCGAGGTATTGTACAATAAAAGAGCTTATTGAATGAAAAACCAATTTTGTTTGGAGGATGAATAATATGATTTCTGCCGGCGATTTTCGTAATGGTATGACTTTTGAAATGGACGGCCAGGTTATGCAGGTTGTCGAATTCCAGCACGTGAAGCCTGGTAAGGGCGCTGCTTTCGTCCGCACCAAGATGAAGAACGTCATCACCGGTGCCGTCACCGAGACTTCTTTCAACCCCACCGCTAAGTTCGAGAATGCTTATGTGGAAAAGAAGGACATGCAGTACAGCTACAACGATGGCGACCTGTACTACTTCATGGATCAGGAGACCTATGACATGATTCCCATCGCCACCGAACTGCTGGGCGACAACTTCCGCTTTGTGAAGGAAGAAATGATGTGCAAGATCAGCAGCTACAAGGGCAAGATCTTCTCCGTGGAGCCCCCCACCTTTGTTGATCTGGAAGTCACCGAGACTGACCCCGGCTTTAAGGGCGACACCGCTACGAACGTGACCAAGCCCGCTATCCTGGAGACCGGCGCTGAAATCAAGGTTCCCCTGTTCATCAACGTGGGCGACAAGATCAAGGTCGATACCCGCAGCGGCGAATACCTGGAGCGTTCCAAGGGCTGATTTTTGGATGCTCGTACAGGCTCGACAGGTCACGTGTGGCTTGTTGGGCCTGTTTTACTCATGAAACTATCTGCTTAGAAAGGAAAATGACCCATGACTATGACGATTACTGAGAAGGTTGCTTATCTGAAGGGCCTGGCAGACGGGCTGGAGCTGGACAAGGAGACCTCCAAGGAGGCAAAGCTGTTGGCCAAGGTCATCGAGGTTCTGGAGGATGTCGGCCTGGCCGTGGAGGATATGGAGAACCAGATTGAGACCGTGGAAGAAGAAATCGATTCCCTGGCCGATGATATGGAAGCTGTGGAGTACATGCTTTTCCAGGATGACGATGAGGATGATGTGATTGACTTCTCCAACTGCTGCGGCTACTGCGGCGACGTCGACGATATCGACCTGGACGACGATTTCTTTGAGATCGAGTGCCCCAGCTGCGGTGAGGATATCGTCATCGACGAGAGCGTCCTGGATGTGGGCGAAGTCGTCTGTCCCAACTGCGGCACCAAGTTCTCCCTGGACCTGGTAGACGAGGACGACGAAGAAGAGGACCAGGAAGACTGAGTTTAGGCATCAAAAAAAGGACGGCTGCGCCGTCCTTTTTTTGATGCCGGGGGAGGTCTGGGTTCCTAATGGAGGACCAAACCGGCGAAGAAGAGAGAGGGAGGGAATGCCGTGAGAGACCGCATGGCCATGATCATCCTGGAGACACTGGAAGAGGCCTGCCGGGAGCAGGGGATGGAGATGCTCTGGGAGGCCCCTGTGGTGAAATTTGCCGATGCCCGGGACGCCGGGTTCGTCCGGCTGAAAGAACTGGTGGGAGCGGACCACTACCTGCCCCGGGACTATCTGGCGGACGCCGCCAGCGTTCTGGCCTACTTTCTGCCATTCCGACGGGAGATCGGCAGAGGGAACCAAGGGGGAGAGCTGGCTTCAGCTGCCTGGGCAGAGGCATATCTGGTGACCAACAGACTCTTTCCTTTGGTCAATGGGGCACTGATTCGGGCCATCGAGACGCTGGGGTTTTCAGCCTGCCAGCCGACGGATGCCGGGATGATCAGCCTGGAGGAGCCAAGCAGCCGATGGTCCCAGCGCCATGTGGCCTACCTGGCGGGACACGGGACCTTCGGTCTCAACAATATGCTTATCTCGGACCGGGGCTGTATGGGCCGCTATGGGTCCATCGTGACCACGCTGCCTGTGGATCCGGACCCCATCCCCACAGAGGAGCGGTGCCTCTACAAGGCCCGGGGGATCTGCGGCCTGTGTGCGGAGCGCTGTGTGGTCGGGGCGCTGCGGCGGGATGGCTTCGACCGGATGAAATGCCTGGCCCAGTGCATGGTGAATGACGCCAAGTACCCGGGGGCGGATGTCTGCGGAAAGTGCATGGTGGAGCTCCCCTGCAGCCATATGATGAAATAACAGCCCTCCGACCCGATGCCGGAGCAGGAACGGAAAAACCAACAAAAGATAAAATCCCCCTGTGTAGGAAGTGAAACCCTACACAGGGGGATTTTGTATGCAGATAATCGGAGCGTCACCGCTTCCGCTTGAATAGCAGGGTCACAAAGAACCACAGAGCCAGCAGGAGGGTGATGGACGCACCTGTGGAGGTGCCAAACTGATAGGAGACCATGAGCCCGCCCACCCCGCAGACCAGACCGCCCAGGATGGAAATCAGGTGATACTGGGGCAGATTCCGGGCGATGTTCCGGGCGGCTGCACCGGGCAGGACAATGAGGGCGTTAATCACCAGCAGGCCTACCCAGGTCATGGAGACGGTGACCACCACAGCGATGGCGGCAGTGAAGAGGAAGGTCTTCCAGAAGACCCGAATGCCCCGGCTGTCCGCCAGAGGCTGGTGGACGGCAGTGAGCATCATCTGGTTGAAGGAGGTCACCCACAACAGGATCAGAAGCAGAAGGATCACCGCCAGCAGGCCGATTTCTCTGGGGGAGACACTGAGGATATCGCCGATGAGGAGGTTGTTGAACTTGGTGAAGCTCTGGCCGCCCAGGGTACTGATAAAAATACCCAGGGCCACGGCGGCGGAGGAGAAGACACTGATGGCCGTATCGCTGGCCATAGAGGTCCTCTGGCGCACCACAGTGAAGAGGAAGGCGATTGCTACGGCAAAGAGCACAGCGGCTGTTACAGGGGCCGCCAGGCCGCAGATGGCGCCTATGGCCATGCCGGTAAATGCCGAGTGGCCCAGTGCGTCTGAGAAGAAGGCCATACGGCTCTCCACCACCATAGTGGAGAGAAGGCCAAAGAGGGGGGTGACCACCAGAATGGCCAGAAGGGCATTCTTCATGAAGTACATGGAGTCTGCCGCTGCCCACTCAAAGGGGAGCCAGGAGACGATCCAATACCAGATTGTCATAGCACATCGCCCCCTTCCTGCCCTAAGTTCAGATGGAAGACCGATTGGAACTCCGGGGATCGGAGGACCTCGGTAGGGGTCCCCACCTTGAGGATGGCCTGCTGGAGCAGAATGACCTTGTCGGCGTAGAGCCGCAGGGTGGAGAAATCGTGGGTGGAAAAGAGAATGGACAGATCGTATTTCTGGCGGATCTCGTCCAGCATTTCCATGAGCAGGTGCTCGCCCCCCACGTCAACACCGGACAGGGGTTCGTCAAGGATAAGAATCTGGGGAATGGGCTCCAGCGCCAGGGCCAGCAGGACCCTCTGAAGCTCACCGCCGGACAGGGACCCGATGCGCTTGTCAATCAGTGCCTCCCCGTGGACTCGGGAGAGGCACTCCTCCACCTTGGCCTGAAGGGTACGGGGAGCAGGCAGAAAGACCGGCCAGCGGCTGATGGCGGCGGCAAAGAAGTCCAGCACACTGATGGGGTAGCCACGGTCGAAACTGGGGCTCTGAGGCACATAGCCGATCTTGGGCTGACTGGGACGTCCCCCGGCAAGCTCAAACCGAATGGTGCCGGTGTAAGGAATCTGGCCCAGAATACTCCGAAACAGGGAGGACTTGCCCGCCCCGTTGGGGCCGATGAGGGCTACGATCTCCCGGCAGTTCAGTTGGAAGTTGATGTTGCGCAGGATGGTGTCGTTTTCCAGGGTGACCCCCAGCTCACGCACGTCCAGGCGGCAGGTCCCGGGCTTGGCAGGCATGGGAATCCGCGTGTGTTGTTGTTTGGAAAACCTCATGAGCAGGCCTCCTGAATGGTCATCACGTTGGCGGTGATGCCGGAAATATAGGTGTCAATGCCCACGTCCCGGGTCTCTCCGCTCATCAGCATATCCAGGGAGAAGAGGGGGATGCCCACCTCCCGGTGGATGACCTGGGCGGTGGCAGTGGAGCCATTGATCTCGGTGAAGATGGCGGGGACGTGGTGAATGGCGATTTCGTCCAGGATCTCCATGACATCCCGGGCAGATGCCTCGCTTCCGGCCTCCTCTTCAATCGAACGGAGGATGGTCAGGCCGAAGGCCTCGGCGAAGTAGGGGAACCCGTCGTGGAAGGTGATAAGGCCACGGCAAGACAATTCGTCCAGCAGGGGCTTCAGCTCCTGATAGGCGGCGGAGACCTTTTCTCCTGCAGCCTGGGCGTTGGCAGTGTAGAGAGCGGCGTGCTCGGGGTCCAGTTCCCCCAGCCCCCGGGCCAGATTTTCCAGCATCCGGCAGGCCCGCATGGGGTCCATCCAGATGTGGGGGTCGGGCTCACCTTCCTCAGTTTCGTGGTCGTCCTCTCCGATGTGGTCGGCTTCGTCGTGGCCCGTATCATGGTCCTCATCAAGGTCGGCTTCGGGCGCATCGCCGTGGGCATGGTCATGATCATGGTCGTGGCCGGACATCAGCAGAGGGATTCCCTCGGAGCAGTCGATCTGTAGGGAATCGGCGGCGTCCAGGGCGTGAGACATGGAGTCTTCCAGCCCCGCACCGTTGAGAATGACCACATCGGCCTGATCCAGGACCTTCATGTCTCGGATGGAGAGGGTATAGTTGTGCAGACAGCCCACGGACTCGTTGACTACCAGGGTCACATCCACACTTTCGGCGCCCCTGGTGACCTCACAGGCAAAGAGATAGACAGGGTAGGTGGTGGCGGCCAGGGTGAGCCGGTCGTCCCCGTTTTCAGGATTCGGATCCCGGAAACCGCAGGCGGGCAGGCTTAGAAGTAAGAGCAGGCAGAACAGGAAGGGAAGAAGTCGTTTTCGCATGAGAGTTCCCCTTTTCGTGCATAAAAAGACGATAATATTTTATTATACAGGAAGAGAAGAAAATCAGCAAGACCCGGAAAGGGAAAG
>JABUSR010000043.1 GCA_021442645.1 Ruminiclostridium sp. | reverse complement strand
AGGGTTCCGCCCACAGAGGTCCAGGCCAGGCCGTTCACCAGGCCCACTTGGTTCTCCATCCCGTTCTTTTCGGGGTGATACTTCCGGGGCCCCAGATACTGCTCCAGGTCTGCCCCGGTCACGTTCACGCTCTTGGCCTCCCCGGAGACAATGGCCATGGCAACCTTCCTGCAGAGGGCCCCCAGCTCCCGCTCCAAGATGCGGACGCCGGACTCCCGGGTATAGGACACGATGAGCTCCCGAATGGCGTCGTCTGTCAGCTTCAGCTGGGTCTTCTTCAGGCCGTGGCGCTTGAGCTGCTTGGGGATTAGGTGGTTCCGGGCGATCTGCAGCTTCTCCTCATCGGTGTAGCTGGAGAGCTCGATGACCTCCATGCGATCCAGCAGGGGCTTAGGCACCGTAGCCGTGGTGTTGGCTGTGGTGATGAAGAGCACATCGGAAAGATCGAAGGGCAGCTCCACAAAGTGATCCCGGAAGGTGGAATTCTGGGCACTGTCCAGCACCTCCAGCAGGGCCGAGGCGGGGTCGCCTCTCATGTCACTTCCCAGCTTGTCGATCTCGTCCAACAGCAGCACGGGATTCTTGGTCCCCGCCTGGCGCAGAGCGTTGATGATCCGGCCCGGCATGGCCCCCACATAGGTCTTCCGGTGGCCGCGAATCTCTGCCTCATCATGGATGCCACCCAGAGAAATCCGGGCCAGCTTCCGGTTCATGGCCTTGGCCGTGGACATGCCAATGGAGGTCTTGCCCACGCCGGGGGGGCCCACCAGGCAGATGATCTGACCCCGCAGGTCGGGTGCCAGCTTCTTCACGGCCAGGAATTCCAGGATTCGCTCCTTCACTTCCTCCAGGCCAAAATGGTCGGCATCCAGAATCTTCCGGGCAGCCTGGATGTTGATGCGTTCCTTGGAGGTTTTGCTCCAGGGCAGTTCCAGGCAGACATCCAGGTAGTTCCGGAGGACGGAACCCTCCGCAGATCCGAAAGACTGCTTTTCCAGGTGGGCCACTTCCTTCAGGAGCTTCTCCTTCACCTCATCCGGCAGCCCGGCCTCGGCAATTTTTTTCCGGTAGGCCTGGATCTCGCTGTCACTGTCGTCCCCCAGTTCCTCCTGAATCACCCGCACCTGCTCCCGCAGGAAGGCGTCCTTCTGGTTCTGGGACATATTCTCCTGGACCTTACGCTGAATATTTTGCTCCATCTCCAGGATATCCACTTCTCGGCGGAGAAGCTGGTTCATCTTGCTCAGGCGCTGAACGGGGCGGAGCTCATCCAGGATGGACTGCTTGTCCAACACCCGCATAGAGATATTCTGGGCAATAAAATCGGCGATATAGCCGGGGTCTTCACTGGACATGATGTTCATGAGCATATCCGGGGATGTGTTCTTGGGCATCAGTTCCGTATATCGGTCAAAGAGCTCGTAGGACTGGCGGATCGCTGCCTCAGCCTTGAGCCCGTTGGTCTTTCCCTCAACGGCGGGAATCTCCAGCTTCTCCACCTCGGCCACCAGGAAGGGCTCCTGCTCGGTCAGGTT
The DNA here is from genome assembly GCA_021442645.1 of Ruminiclostridium sp. Lineage (GTDB taxonomy): Bacteria > Bacillota > Clostridia > Oscillospirales > Oscillospiraceae > Evtepia. The sequence continues at coordinate 9,757 of JABUSR010000043.1, read as the reverse complement.
GTGGAGGTGGGCCCGGTACTGCCCCTCCACCATCACCCGGATGGATTTCCCGGGCAGGCGAAGGATCTGCCGCACGGCAGAGACCGTACCCACGGAGAAAAGCTGGTTCATGTCAGGCGCTTCCACCCGGATGTCCTTCTGGGACACCAGGAAAATCGGCTTGTTGGAGGACATGGCCTCCTCCACCGCCTTAATGGAGGCCTCTCTGCCCACATCAAAGTGGACCATCATCTTGGGGTAGACCGTCAGTCCCCGCAGCGCCAGGGCGGGCAGGGTGGTCAGGGTTTTCAGTTCTTCCTCTTGCAAACCATTTCACTCCTTTCGTTGGAACAGTTCGCTTGTGTCAAAGGGCGGAGAGTTTCCCCTCCGCCCGTTCTTGTTTGCTTCTGTCATGTTCTGGGCGGAAACCTTTTTCAGGTCCCCCGGAAGGCGTTACATCAATTCCTGGTTGGATAAGCCGCCGTCCTGCGCCCGCAGGGCTGCAGCACCCAGGCGGGGCCGCGGGGGGCGCTCAGGGTCACGGACCAGCTTGGGTTCGCCTTCGCCCGTTACGCTCTCGGGGGTGATGTCAACCTCGGTGATGGTGCTGTCGGAGGGGATGTCGTACATAATCTGCGTCATGACCTCTTCCAGCACGGCACGGAGGCCGCGGGCACCGATGCCGCGCTCCATAGACTTGTCGGCCACAGCCTCCAGGGCACCGGGCTCAAAGACCAGGTCCACCATGTCGTACTCCAGCAGCTTCCGGTACTGCTTCACCAGGGCGTTCTTTGGCTCCGTGAGGATTCTCACCAGGTCGTCCCGACTCAGAGGAGCAAGGGCGGTGATGACCGGCAGTCGGCCCACCAGTTCGGGGATGATACCGAACTTCAGCAGGTCATGGGGCTGAATCTGGCTGAGCACATTGCGCTGCTCCAGTTCTTTCTTTCCCATAATCTCCGCACCGAAACCGATTCCCTTCTGGTTCACGCGCTTTTCGATGATTTTCTCCACGCCGTCAAAGGCGCCGCCGCAAATGAAGAGAATATTCCGGGTGTTGACCTGGATGAACTCCTGGTGGGGGTGCTTCCGGCCGCCCTGGGGGGGCACGTTGGCAACGGTACCCTCCAGGATCTTCAGCAGGGCCTGCTGCACGCCTTCGCCGGAAACGTCCCGAGTGATGGACGTGTTTTCGCTCTTTCTGGCGATTTTATCCATCTCATCGATGTATATGATGCCCCGCTCCGCCTGCTCCACATCGTAGTCAGCAGCCTGGACCAGACGCAGGAGAATGTTCTCCACATCGTCGCCCACATAGCCGGCCTCGGTGAGGGTTGTAGCGTCGGCAATGGCAAAGGGGACCTTCAGGATTTTTGCCAGGGTCTGGGCCAGCAGGGTCTTGCCGCTGCCGGTGGGGCCCAGGAGCAGGATATTGCTCTTCTGGAGGTCTACGTCGTCGCCGCCGCCGAAGTAAATGCGCTTGTAGTGGTTATACACTGCCACAGACAGCGCCACCTTCGCAGTATCCTGGCCCACGATATATTCATCCAGATAGGCCTTGATCTCCTTGGGGTTCGGGATGATGTCCGGCATATCCAGGGTGCCCTGCTGCTCTCCCAAGGCGGGGACATCGTCCAGGATATCCGCACACAGGTGCACGCACATATTGCAGATATAGACGCCGGGGCCGGCAATAATCCGTTTCACCTGGTCCTGGTGCTTCCCGCAGAAGGAGCAGCGAATCGACCGCTTATCTTCGTTCTTATTCATAGACCTCTACCTCTTTTCGGTTGGCCGCCCGGCCCGTGTTATCCACCGGGCGGGATAGCGCAGAAAAAGGGGGGACAAAACGCCCCCCTTTTCAAGTTGTCTCAGCGCTTATCGATCACTTTGTCAATGAGGCCGTATGCCACAGCTTCTTCCGCAGACATAAAGTTGTCTCGCTCACAGTCAGCGGTCACCACATCAAGGGGCTTACCGGTGTTTTCCGAAAGGATGTGATTCATGCGCTTCTTGATGATCTCCAGCCGCTTCAGGTGGATGGCCATATCAGTAATCTGACCCTGGGTGCCCGCAGAGGGCTGGTGGATCATGATCTCCGCATTGGGCAGCGCCATGCGCTTGCCTTTCGTACCGGCAGACAGCAGGAATGCGCCCATGCTGGCTGCCATACCGATGCAGATGGTGGACACGTCGCACTTGATATACTGCATGGTATCATAGATTGCCATACCCGCCGTAACAGAACCGCCGGGGCTGTTGATATAAAACTGGATATCCTGGTCCGGATTCTGGGCTTCCAGGTACAACAGCTGTGCCACAATCAGGCTGGCTGTGGTATCGTTCACCTCTTCCGACAGGAAGATGATTCGGTCGTTTAACAAACGGGAGAAAATATCGTAGGATCTCTCCCCCCGGCTGGTCTGCTCAACTACATAGGGTACTAAACTCATGATTTGGGTCTCCTTTTTTCAGTCAGAGTAAGGATACTCCACCGAACGGAGGATTACTCCTCGACCTTTTCGGCCTCGACCTTTTCAGCCTCGGCGTCAGCCTTCTTCTTACGGGTGGTCTTCTTGGGGGCTGCTTCGCCTTCTTCGGTGGTCTTCTTTGCTCTGGTCTTCTTGGCCTTCTTCTCTTCCTTCTCAGCCTCGACCTCTTCCTTGGTGACGGAGGTCAGCTTAATCTCGCCGTTCTCAGCGTCTGCTGCGATCATGTTGGCCTTGGCGTTCTCAGCCACAACAGCCATAGCCTTGTCGCGGGCCAGTTCCTTCTTCAGACCCTCGCGGTCCAGGCCTTCCACCACGCGCTCGTAGGGCATGTTCATGCTGTCCACAGCCTTCTTAATCTCGGCTTCCACTTCCTCATCAGAGATAACGATGTTCTCTGCGGCAACAACGGCATCCAAAGCCAGCTGCTGCTTGGCCTGGGTTACAGCAGGCTCACGCAGGTCGTCGCGCATCTGCTGGGGCTCCATCTGCAGGTACTGCATATAGGTCTCCAAGGAGATGCCCTGGGACTCCAGACGGGCAGCGTAGTTCTCCACGAAGCGGTCAATCTGGGTCTCAACCATGGCCTCGGGCAGCTCGATGTCAATCTGGTCGCACATCTGGGCCAGGAGGTTCTGGCGGAACTTGGCCTCGCTCTGCTGCATGTTGCGGTCGATGATCTTGCTCTTCAGGTCTTCCTTGAACTCAGCCAGGGTGTCGAACTCAGAGACATCCTTAGCAAACTCGTCATCCAGAGCAGGGGCCTGCTTCTCCTTGACCTCAATGCACTTGACCTTAAAGACCACGGGCTGACCTGCCAGCTCCTCTGCGTGGTACTCTTCGGGGAAGGTCAGGTTGATGTCCTTCTCATCGCCGGCCTTCATGCCGACAACCTGGTCCTCAAAACCGGGGATGAAGGTGCCGGAGCCCAGAGCCAGCTCATAGCCCTTAGCAGTGCCGCCGGCAAAAGCAACGCCGTCCTTCAGGCCTTCGTAGTCGATAACTGCGCTGTCGCCCAGCTTGGCCTCACGCTCCACAGCCACCAGCTGGGTGGCACGCTCCACATACTGCTGCAGCTCTGCGTCCACAGCTTCCTCGGTGACGGTGGGCAGGACCTTATCGGCCTCCAGGCCCTTATACTGCTTCAGGGTGACTTCGGGACGGACGGTCACGGTTGCCTTAAAAGAGAAGCCTTCCTTACCCAGGGTCAGGATCTCGACCTGGGGGGGAGCCACCTGGTCCAGGCCCTGTTCCGCGATGGCCGCATTGCAGGCGGTGGGATACACTTCTTCGATGGCATCTTCATAGAACACGCCGGCACCATACATACCTTCGATCACCTTACGGGGGGCCTTGCCCTTCCGGAAGCCGGGAACGGAGATATTGCCGCGGCTCTTGCGGTATACCTTTTCGATAGCAGCTTCGAACTCTTCCTGACCGACTTCAACAGTCAGTTCGACTTCAAACTTTTCCTTGTTTTCAACAACGCTCTTGACATTCATGTCCTTTTTCCTCCTGTAAACGCCCTTTCACGCTATTTTAGACCATGGAAGGGCATGATATTGCAGTATATTGCCTATCATAGCAGATTATAATGGGAATTTCCACCCTTTTTTTCTCATTCCCTGATTTTTTCCGGGCGGAATTTCAGAAAGTCCGCGGAGATGAGACGATAGTCCACCGTCCCGCAGATCCCCTGGATGGCCAGCCGATGGCTGGCCCCGTGAAGATGGCCGTAATAGCAAGCCTTAACCTTATATTTTTCCAGCAGGTCCAGGATGGGCTCACACCGGTAGCCGGTGTAAAAGGGCGGGTAGTGGAGGAAGCACAGCTTTTCCGCCTCCCCCGCCGCCTTCAGTGAAGTCTCCAGCCGCTGGAGTTCCCGGTTGAAGACCTTGGCGCTCTGACCCTCTTTCTCCTCCTCATAAAACCAGCCCCGGGTGCCGCAGAGGGCCACATCCCGGTAGGGATAGCAGTTATTGTGAAGAATGTGAATGGAGTCGAACCCCTTCTCTTGGAAGAACCGCTCCATCTTGGCTGCCGTGTTCCACCAGTAGTCGTGGTTCCCTTTCATAAGGATCTTCTGCCCGGGGAGCCCGTGGATCCAGGCGAAATCCCGCTCGGACTCCTCCAGGCTCATCCCCCAGGAGACATCCCCGGCAATGACCAGGGTATCCTCCTCCGTGAGCACGGACATGCCCTGCTCCAGCTTTTCCATATAGCCCTCCCAGGCTCCGCCAAACACATCCATCGGTTTGCTGCTGCCCAGGGACAAGTGGGTATCACCCATCACATACAGTGCCACCCCGCATCACCTCCTTGCCGGGTCGCTATGTTGCATGCTTTGATTACCGGAGCATATTCAAGACTACATCCATCATCTGTTCCTTGTCCACATGCTCCTCAAAGCGGACAGCCTTGTTCCGCAGGGAGGCCAGCGGCACAGGGGCGGGATACCCGGTCACCTCGGTCAGCTGGTCCAACGCGTCGATGCCCTCCCGGACATCTGCCACGCCCAGGCTGGACAGCACGCTGTCGCAGAACTTGAAGGGGCTGGCAGTAGAGACAAAGACCGTCTGGTTGTCGTCGCTGCTAGCGGTCCGGTACTCCTCCATAACCTGGTAGGCCACAGCGGTGTGGGGGTCGATGAGGTATCCATGCTCTTTCCACACTCTGGCGATGATCTCTCCGGTCTTCGTCTCGTCACAGAAGCCGCCGAAGAACTCCTCCTTCAGCCGGGCCTTCAGGTCATCGGTGACCTCGTAGCGGCCGGTCTCGCTGAGCTGCTTCATGTATCCTGCCACAGCGGCATCGTCCTGGCCGGTGAGGGCGAAGAGCAGCCGCTCCAGGTTGCTGGATACCAAGATGTCCATGGAGGGAGACATGGTGGTGTGGAAGGGGCGATTCTTGTCGTACACACCGGTGTTGATGAACTCCGTGAGGACATTGTTGCTGTTGGAGGCACAGATCAGCCGACCCACGGGCAGGCCCATCTGCTTGGCATACCAGCAGGCCAGGATGTTGCCGAAGTTGCCGGTGGGCACGCAGTAGTTGACCTTGTCTCCCATCTTGATCTTACCGGCGTTCAGCAGGTCGCAATAGGCAGAGATATAGTAGACCACCTGAGGCAGGATGCGGCCCCAGTTGATGGAGTTGGCGGAAGAGAGGAAATAGCCCCGCTCTGCCAGGTCGGCCCGGAGCTTCTCGTCAGAAAAGAGAATCTTCACGCCGGTCTGGGCGTCGTCAAAGTTGCCGTGGACGGCGCAGACTCCTACGTTATTGCCCTCCTGGGTCTTCATCTGCAGGGCCTGGACGTCGGAGACGCCGTCCTTAGGATAGAAGACCAGAATTTTGGTACGGTCCACGTCCCGGAAGCCCTCCAGGGCAGCCTTGCCGGTGTCACCGGAGGTGGCCACCAGAATGCACACCGTCTTTTCCTCCCGGTTCTTCACCAGGGAGGCGGAGAGCAGGTGGGGCAGAATCTGCAGGGCCATATCCTTAAAGGCGGAGGTGGGGCCGTGCCACAGTTCCAGGCAGTGGGTGTTTTCGGTGAGGGTGTGCAGAGGTGCCACTCGGCTGTCGTCGAACTTTTCTGCAGAGTAGCCCGCCTGGGTGAAGGTGGTCAGTTCCTCCTCCGTAAAGTCCTCCAGGAAGAGCTTCATCAGCGCCACGGCCCGCTGGCCGTAGGTCTTGGTCTTCCACTCCTCCAGCATGGCAAAGGTGAGCTTGGGGAAAACCTCGGGGGTAAGCAGGCCGCCGTCCCGGGCCAGGCCCTGGGCGATGGCCTGGCTGGCGCTCAGGCTGACGGTCTTGTTTCTTGTGCTGACATACTTCATAGTGATCACTCGCCTTTTCTTCAGGATTCGTTTGATATCAAAAAACATTTTCCCAGTGTTTAATCACCGGGCGTCGTGTCTCCTCTCCCATGGGAGCGTAGACCTCCACCACATCAAACCGTGGCTGTCGGTCCGTGGGGTTCTCCATTAAATAGTGCATAGCCGCCGTACGCACCTTCCGCTGCTTGGCTGGTGTGACAAACTCCCGGGCTTCCGCCACGTCGGCATTCTTCCGGAGCTTCACCTCCACGAAGCAGAGGTAGCTCCCTCGGGCGGCCACCAGGTCGATCTCCCCTTCCCGGCAGCGGTAGCGGCGGTCAACAATGCGGTAGCCCCGCCATTTCAGATGGCGAGCCGCCTGCTCCTCGCCCCAGAGACCTAGGGCGTTCCGGTCCCCTCCCCTCATAGCTTTTTCAGGAAGGTCAGCCGGTGGATTGGGCTAGGTCCGTACTCCCGCAGGCGCTCATAGTGGAGCTTCGTCGGGTAGCCCTTGTGCTTCTCAAAGGCGTACTGCGGGTAGCGCTCTGCCTGCTCCAGCATATACCGGTCCCGGGCCACCTTGGCCAGGATAGATGCCGCCGCAATAGAGGCACTCCGCGCGTCTCCCTTCACCACCGTCTCATTAGGGCATGTGATGCCGGTAGAGCGATTACCGTCGATGAGGGCCAGATCCGGTGTTCTGTCCAGAGCCTGGATCGCCCGCTCCATGGCCAGCATCCGGGCATTGAGAATGTTGATTTCGTCAATCTCCTTCTCGTCGGCCCAGGCAATGGCATAGCTCTCCGCCTCCCGGATAATCCGCTCATAGAGGCCCTCCCTGCGCTTTTCCGTCACCTTTTTCGAGTCATTTAAGTAGGGGGCGTCCCAGCCCCGGGACAGGATGACTGCAGCGGCATAGACCCGCCCGGCCAGAGGCCCGGCGCCCGCCTCGTCCACCCCGCAGATGGTCTGGACGCCTTTGTCGAAGTAGGACTGCTCAATCTGCCAGAAATCAGGTCTCTCCATGGTCTTCGGCTCCTTTTTTCAGGTCCGCAGGGACCTCCAGAGTGATCCGGCCCATTTTTCCTCCCCGGAACTCGTCCAGCAGGATGTTGGCCATGCGCTCCAGGTCGACCTCTCCGCCGGAGATGAGGAAGCCCCGCTTGCGGGCCCCCAGCTCCATGAGTTCCCAGCCGGTCATTCCCTCTTCCGGGACAAACTTAAACCGGGCAGTGATTGCCTCAGGCTTCCGCAGAGCCAGCAGCTCCATCAGGTGGCAGCCCAATGTCTCCACGTCCATGATGGCGTCCCGCACGGCACCGGTGAAGGCCAGATGGAGGGCCGTAGTCTGGTCCTCGAACTTAGGCCAAAGGATACCGGGGGTATCCAGCAACTCCAGGCCCTGATCCACCGTGACCCACTGCTTGCCCCTGGTGACGCCGGGCCGGTCGCCGGCCTTGGCAGATTTCTTTTTGGCCACCTTATTGATAAATGTGGATTTCCCCACGTTGGGGATCCCCACCACCATAGCTCGGACGGGACGGCCCACCTGGCCCTTCTCCTTCCACCGGGCAATCTGCTCCTTCAGAGCACTTCGCATTATGGGGGAAAACTGCTTGACCCCGGCGCCGGTGCGGGCATCACACTCCAGCACAGAGATTCCCTGACTGCGGTAATACTCCCCCCAGAGCTTGCTGGTTGCAGGGTCAGCCTGGTCGGCCCGGTTGAGAATGACTACCCGGGGCTTGGACCCTACCAGGTCATCAATATCGGGGTTGCGGCTGGCGATGGGGATCCGGGCGTCGATCACCTCTGCCACCACATCCACATATTTGAGGTTTTCTGCAATCATGCGGCGGGTCTTGGTCATATGCCCGGGATACCACTGAATATTCATCCTCTTCCCATCTCCTTCCGTTGCTATGATCCATTGCACTCAATTAAAAACATAGTATACACGATTTTTCTGATTCTGAAAAGGCCTTTTCCCGGAAAAGTAAAAGGGAGCGCCAAAGCGCTCCCTTTTTTGGAAAACACAGTTGCTTACAGCTTCTCCTTGACCTTGGCTGCCTTACCAACGCGGCCGCGCAGATAGTACAGCTTAGCCCGGCGGACCTTACCCTTACGGATGGTCTCGACCTTCTCGATCACGGGGCTGTGAAGAGGGAACACCTTCTCCACGCCGACGCCGTAGGAAATACGACGAACGGTGAACGTCTCGTGGATGCCGCCATGCTTCTTGGCAATTACAGTGCCCTCGAAAACCTGGATACGCTCACGGTTGCCTTCCTTGACCTTCAGGTGGACACGGACGGTGTCACCGACGGTAACAGAGGGGGCTTCCTTAGCGGGCATGTTCTTCTCATTAAAGCTCTTCATGAGATCCATATTCTTGTTCCTCCTAGTTATACAGGCGTTCGTAAGGCCTTCTATGCTGCCCATCCGGCAGCGCCCCAGAGGACCACCCTTTTTATAGACCTATAGTATTTTAGCAGGTTGTTCATCGAATTGCAAGCACTATTTTACCTCATTTCCCGGTCTTCACCCTTCATTTCCTATAAAACCTTACAAAATCCCGGGTCTGACGGTCCTCTCCCCTTCGTGCCCGGCTTCCTTTGCACGATGGACGAAGGCCAACTACGGGCTACCCCAGCTTTTTCTTTTCATCCCGGTGGAAATCTGGTACAATGGGAAAAAACAGGGAAAGGCAGGAGACCCCCATGGAACAGGTACTGGTGGTAGACCGGAAAGAGTTGGAGGCCCGGCTCCCCGCCGGGGTATTTACAACGGAAGGCATCGAAGCGCTCCGCACCTTCATTTTAGAGAACCATTTCTTTATGGACCGGGAGAAGGCTGAGTATGATAACACGGTGAAGCAAATCATTCCCTATGTGATCCTCCGGCGGGAGGGGCGGTATTTTCTCCTCCGCCGCCTGAAGAAGCAGACCGAGGCCCGGCTCCACGACAAGCTCTCCCTGGGCGTGGGAGGCCACATCAATCCCGGTGAAAATGCCGCCGGGGACGTGCTGGAGGCAGGGCTCCTGCGGGAGCTCCATGAGGAGGTCTCCGTGGAGACCATCCGCTCCCTCTCCTGCGTGGGCTTCCTGAACGAAAACAACGGCGGCGTCAGCGACTATCACGCCGCCCTGGTCTACCTGCTGGAGGCCGCGGGACAGGTATCCGTCCTAGAGACAGAAAAGATGTCCGGCCATTGGGCCCAGGTGGATGAGCTGAAAGAGGTCCTGGACCGGCTGGAGACCTGGTCCGGCATCGTGGTAGAACATGTCATCCTGGCGGGCCTGGCCTGATTTGCATATTTTCAACAAAACACCTCCCGTTCTTTTGTTCGCTTTTTTCTCAATGACCCCTTGCAAATCCCCTACCCCCGTGCTATTATGGTTAAGCTGTCTGACGCAGACAGTGGTATCCGGGTGTGGCGAAGTTTGGTATCGCGCTTGAATGGGGTTCAAGAGG
>JABUSR010000079.1 GCA_021442645.1 Ruminiclostridium sp. | reverse complement strand
CCGGTCAAAGGAGGCCTGGATCCTTGCCTCCGTCACGCTGTCCAGGGCACTGGTGGCCTCGTCCAGGATGACGATGGGGGGATTCTTCAGAAAGACCCGGGCAATGCTGATGCGCTGCTTCTGCCCGCCGGAGAGCATCACGCCCCGCTCCCCCACGTAGGTATCATAGCCATTTGGCATATTCATCACATCGTCGTGGATCTCTGCCCGCTTGGCCGCCTGGATAACCTCCGCATCGGTGGCGTCCGGCCGACCGTAGCGGATATTTTCCATAACGCTGTCGGCAAAGAGGAAGACCTCCTGCTGCACGATGCCAATCTGACGGCGGAGGGAGTGCTGGGTCACCGTCCGGACGTCGTGGCCGTCCAGCTGCAGGCTACCCCCTGTCACATCATAAAAGCGTGGAATCAGCTGGCAGATGGTGGTCTTGCCACCGCCGGAGGGCCCTACAAAGGCGAACTTCTCCCCGGCCTTGATTTCCAGGCTCACGTCCCGCAGGACGTCCGACTTGTCATTGTACCGGAAGGACACCTTGTCAAAGGTCACCGAGCCCTTCACCTCGCCGAGCTCCTCCGCATCGGCGGCGTCCTGGATCTCCGGGTCCAGGCGCATGAGCTCCAGGAACCGGGTGAACCCCGCCGAGCCCATCATGAACTGCTCCACAAAGGTGGAGAGCTTGCGCACCGGCGTAATAAACGTGGTAACATACAGGGTGAAGGCCACCAGGTCGGCGTAGTTGACGGTGCCCCGCATGATAAAGTATCCCCCAGCCCCGATGACCAGCACAGGCATGATGGATGTACTGAACTCCATTCCCCCCATAAAGGTCGCCATGGTCTTGTAGTAGGTCCGCTTGGCCTGCACAAACTGGACGTTCATGGCGTTGAACTTCGCCTTTTCCGTCTCCTCATTCTGGAAGGCCTTGGCCGTACGCATGCCGGAAATCCCCGACTCGATGGTAGCGTTGATTTCTGCCGTCTTTGCCTTCAGCTTCAGGTTTGCTTTGCGCATCCGTCTGCGCTGGTACAGCGTAAAGGCCAGGAAGAAGGGCACGATGCAGAAAGCCATAATGGCCAGCCGCCACTCAATGGTGCACATGATGCAGAAGGCGCCCACCAGAGTCACCGTGGAGATAAACAGATCCTCCGGCCCGTGGTGGGCCAGCTCTGTAATCTCAAAGAGGTCGTTGGTCACCCGGGACATCAGCACGCCCGTTCGGTTCTTATCGTAAAAGCTGAAACTCAGGCTCTCCATGTGGCCGTACAGGTCCCGCCGCAGGTCTGCCTCCACCCGGACGCCGAAGAGATGCCCCCAGTAGGACACGGTAAAATAGAGAAAACCCTTCCCGATATAGGCCAGGATGAAGAAGGCCACCACCCAGAAAAACGCCCGGTACTCCTGGTTGGGCAGCAGCTCATTCAGTGCCGCCCGGGAGGCATAGGGAAATGCCAGGTCGATCAGGCAGATGAGCAGGGCGCAGCACATATCCAAGATAAACAGGCGCCTGTGGGGGCCGTAGTAGGATAAGAATATTTTTAACGGATGGGTCTTTTTAAAGTCTATCTTTTTCATCTGGAATCCTCCGAAAAACCAGTAACAATCCAATTGTATAGTATAACTTCTTTTTAACCTTCTTGCAATCCTTCCGGGGGGAGATGTTTCACCCGCATCCCGCTTTTTATTGACACTTTTGTGAAGATAGGGTATCATTTTATCATTGTACGATTCCAAACAATTTGCCTGCGATGGCATAGGCGCCCCGGTCGATTCTTATCCCATCGGCACCGGGCTGCCCGGCTCCATTGCATTCCGGGAGGATCCCCATGAAGAAATCTATCCTTTGTCTCACAATGGTATTTGCCTCTCTCCTGCTCCTTGGCAGTTGCGGAGAGGAACCCGTAAAAGAGGAGGACAATACCGTCCCCGTTGAAATCGCCGTGGTGCAGAAGGGCTCCATCTCTGCAGAGAATAAAGTGTCCGGCCAGGTGGTTTCCGGCACCCAGGAGTCTGTTTTTGTCGCCCTCTCCGCCCCCTGCACCGATGTATATGTCAATGTGGGCGACTATGTCTCTGCCGGACAGGCCATCTGTAAGGTGGACGCCGCCTCCGCCTGGAGCAGCTACGATACCGCTGTGAAGGGATATAACTCCGCCAAAGACACCTATGCCGCCCAGGAGGCACAGTTATCCCAGCAGGTAAGCGCCGCCGAGGAGGCCCTGGCCGGCCTGCAGCAGCAGTTCGAAGCCGGGGAGATTCCCCAGTCCGTAGTGGACGAGGCCAAAGCCCAGGTAGAAAGCGCCCGGGCCGCCAAGGACTCTGCCCTCTCTCAGCTGGAGTCCGGGATCCAGAGTGCCAACGCCGGGGTCACCCAGGCCAAAGCCGCCCTGTACAACATTGATCGCAATGGCAATGTGGTCGCCCCCATCTCCGGCAATGTCATCTCCCTGAACGCCATTAAGAACGGCTTTGTCGCCCCCAGCGCTCCCGTCGTCACCGTGGCCTCCGCCTCCGATATGCAAGTGTCCGCCCAGGTGTCGGAGGCCCTGGTCTCCAAGCTCTCCGTGGGCGGAAAGGCAACGGTCTCCATCCCCTCTTCCGGAAATACTTTCCAGGCCTCTATTTCCTCCCTGGATCGCTCTGCTAACCTCCAGACGCACCTCTTCGGTGTCTCACTTAAAGTCCCCGCTCCCTCTGTTTCCGGCCTGTTATCAGGCATGTTCGCCGACATTATTTTCTACACTGACACCCAAACCAATGTGGTCGTCGTCCCCTCGGAAGCTATCCAGACGGGCATCGACAGCCAGTATGTTTTTACCATCGATGCAAATAATCTGGCCCACAAGATTCCGGTGGAAACCGGTCTGGTCGGCGACGGTATGACGGAAATTCGCTCTGGTCTGGTCGGTGGCGAAAAACTTGTGACTGTGGGGCAGTTCTATCTGTCTGACGGCGTCGAGGTTCGCGTCGTATCCGCTGAGGTGTGACCTATGAAAATTGCCTCCTTCTGCATCAAGCATAAAGTTACGACCATTCTGGCCTTTGTGATGATTGCGATTTTTGGCGTGGCCTTCTATACAAACCTGAAGCTGGCTCTCATGCCTGACATGGAGTACCCCGCGGCAGTGGTGATGTGCTCCTATGTGGGTGCCAGCCCTGAGGATATGGAGGATCTGGTCACGCGGCCGCTGGAGTCCAGTATTTCTACCCTGGCCGGTGTTGACTCCATTCAGTCCACCTCCTCGGAAAATGTCAGCATGGTGGTCATCACCTACCAGGACGGCACGGATGTGGATGCCGCTGCTATCAAACTGCGGGAGAAATTTGATCTCCTGACCCTGCCGGAGGGCTGTTCTGACCCGATTATTTACAATTTTAATATCAACGACATGCTGCCTGTGGCCGTCATCGCCCTTACCGGGAGTGATTTGATTCAGCTCCAGTCCATAGCGGATGACACCATCGGCCCGGCTCTTGAACGATTGGACGGCGTTGCATCCGTGGATATCACCGGCGGTATTGAACGAAAGGTCATCGTGGAAGTCAATTCCGCCGCCCTTACCGGCTATGGTCTCACCATTCCCGATATCTCCAACTATCTCGCGGCGGCCAACGTCCTCTTCCCCGGCGGCAATGTCCAAAATGGCAGCAATGTCCTGACGGCCACCACAAACGGCCGATATCAGACGGTGGAAGACATAGCAAACACCGTCATTTTCCTTCCCACCGGCGGGACCGTACGCCTCAATGAGATTGCTTCTGTCTATGTGGATGCCTCCCTGGAGAATAGTTCTGCCAAGGCAGACGGAGAAAACTGCGTGGTTCTCTCCGTCAACAAGCGCTCCGGTGCTAACGAAGTAGAAATCTCCAACAAGATTGCCGGAGCCCTGGAGGACCTCCAGGAAGACAATATCCGGGTGGAGCCTCTGGTCCTTTACATGGCCAGCGACTATATCATGCAGGTGGCTGTCAATGCCATTCAAAACATCGCCCTCGGCATCCTCCTGTCCGCTGTTGTGGTCCTGGCCTTTCTGCGGAAAGGTGGGCCCACTGTGGTCATCTCTCTCTCCATGCCCTTCTGTGTGCTGACGGTCTTTCTTCTGATGAACGTCTTCGGCATCACACTGAACCTTATGAGCCTGGGCGGCATCGCCATGTGTATCGGCATGGTCGTGGACAACTCCATCGTCGTCCTGGAGAATATCTACCGATATGCCGGCGACGGCTACAGCAAATACGACAGTTGCGTGCTGGGCACAGGAGAAGTGGTCAACGCCATCACAGCCTCCAGTCTGACCACTGTCGCCGTCTTCCTCCCCATCGGCCTGAGCGGGGGCATCGCAGGGATGCTGTTCCGGGACTTCTCACTGACCGTGGCTTTCCTGATTATCGCCTCTCTCGTAATCGCTCTGACGTTGGTCCCCCTCCTGTGTTACTTCCTGCTGGATGAGAACGCCGTCCGTCTGCAGAAGCTGACCGGGCAACGCAGGGAATCCAAACTCCAGGCTAAGATTGGTATTCTCTTTGAGAAGTACAAGCAAGCCCTTGCCTACTTCATTCACAACAGGAAAAAGGCCTGCCTCATTTCCATCGCCCTTGTGGTCCTCTTCCTGGCCAGTTGTTTCACCACCAACATGGTGCTGCTGCCCAGTATGGACCAGGGCATGGTGAACATTTCCATCGAAATGCCCACCGGCACGGAGTTGGAGGACACTTCCGCCTACGCCGACCATGTCGCCGCCCTCGTCCAGGAGAACTGCCCTGAGATGGCAGACCTCTATATGACCATTGGCGGGGGTCTGATGGGCAGCGGAAGCAGTGAATCCGCCTCCATCACGGTAAACCTGGTTGAAAAACGCCAGCGAGAGCGCACCAGCGAAGAAGTAGCCGATGCTCTCAAGCCTCTCTTCCGGGACATTGCCGGGTGTAAAATTACTGTCGGCGCCTCTGACATGATGTCCTCTTCCATGAACACCAACGACATTCAGGTAAATATCAGCGGCCCTGACTATGACATCCTGGCCAAAATCACCAACGAACTGACCGCGGAGATTTCCACCCTCAGCGATGCCACGGAGGTCACAAACTCCTTGGAAAACAGCATCCCTGCCATTACGGTCTCCGTTAACCACGCTGCCGCTGCCCGGTACGGCCTGACTGCTGCTACCATTGGCTCCGCTGTCCGCGCAGAGCTCACCGGCACCACGGCCACCGTCGTGACCTTTGATGGGGACGACCTGGATGTGGTGGTAAAGGGGAGCGGTTTCAGCGCCAAAAGCCTGGATGCCGTTCGCTCGGCTCCCATCGCCACACCCATGGGCAGTACCGTCCCTCTGTCCTCCGTGGCTGATGTTAACGTGGAACTAACGCCCCAGAGCATCTCCAGAATTGATCAGGTCAAACAGCTCCAGATCACCGGCAGCTCTGTCAGCGGTGATACCACCGCCATCACAGAGGCCGTCCAGGGGGTGCTGGATGGATACGGACTCCCCGATGGGTACCAGGCTGAGATTAGCGGTGCCTACACTGAAATGATGGACAATTTCCGGACTCTGCTCCTAGCCATGCTGGTGGCCACAGGCCTGGTGTATTTTATTCTGGCCGCACAGTTCGAATCCTTCCTGATGCCTGTGATGGTCATGCTTATCCTGCCAATCGCCCTCTCCGGTGCCCTCTTTGGTCTTCCTGTGACCCACCAGGATCTCTCTATGGTCGTCCTGCTGTCTCTCATCATGTTGGTGGGAACCGTTGTGAATGCCTCTATCGTCCTGGTAGACTATATCAACATCCGCCGGGCCAGGGGCATGGAGAAGGAAGATGCTATCCTCACCGCATGCCCCCTCCGTGTCCGCCCCATTCTGATGACAACCCTGACAACTGTGCTCGCCCTGATTCCCATGGCAGTGGGCAAAGGCGAGGGCAACGAGATGCTCCGACCCATGGGGATTGTCATGATTTTCGGTATGGCTATCTCCACCGTGGTGACCCTGCTCTTCACCCCCGTCTACTACTCCCTGCTGGATAGTCTCTCCCAGCGGATTAGCCGTCCTATGAAGAACCGCACTGAGCACAGGCGCCGGGAGCTTCTCTCTCAGATCACAGCGGCTGAGCAGGCCCTTGTGCAAAAAACGGCACTGGATGCAGAATTGCCAAAGACAACATCCGAACTGCATCCTGAGAAACATCTCACTTCCAACAACGTAGACAGCGAATAATGCTTTACCAACCAACCGCACAAATAACGGCGGCGGCATAAACACAATTGCTTCAGAGTTTAAAAATGGGAAGGCGCCGCCTGATGGCACGCCTTCCCATTTTTCTCCATGTTTTAATGCTCCGCAACCAGTCTCTCAGGTAAGAAGATTGCAGAGCAACGCTGCACAACGACTCTTTACTTCAGATACTCGTTAAAGAAGGTGACCAACTTATCAAACGGAATCGCATCCTTACCGCCGCCATCATACAGGTCGGTATGAGAAGCACCGGGGACAATCACCATCTCCTTATTATCTGCATAGGGGCTTTCCCTCACCATATTTGCATAGGCATCCTGACCGAAATAGAGAGAGTGCGCCTTCTCTCCGTGGACAATGAGTACTGCGCTGCGAATTTCATTGCTGTATTGCAGGATTGGCTGATTCATAAATGACATGCAGCCGATGGAATTCCATCCGCCGTTAGAATTGAGAGATCGGGCGTGATAGCCCCGCTCCGGTCTCTTATAATAATCGCTGTAGTCCTTCAGAAAATAAGGAGCTTCCTCAGGAACCGGAAGTTCCACGCATCCGCCGCTAAGGGAGTAGCTGCCGGACGAAAATTCCGTTGTTCGCAAAGCATTCATAGCCTGTTTCTTTGCATAGCGTACTTCCTCGGAATCCTCATTGTCAAAGTAGCCGTTGGCATTCACGCGGGCCATGTCATACATGGTGGAAGCAACCGTAGCCTTCACTCGGGTATCCAGTGCAGCTGCATTTAACGCCATACCACCCCATCCGCAAATCCCGATGATGCCGATTTTATCCGAATCAGCTCGCTCGCAGTTGGAAAGGAAATCGACTGCCGCCTGAAAATCCTCGGTGTTGATATCAGGAGACGCCATGTAACGGGGCATACCTCCGCTTTCACCGGTAAAGGACGGATCGAAAGCAATAGTCAGAAATCCACGTTCTGCCATGGTTTGCGCATACAGGCCGGAAGGCTGTTCCTTGACGGCACCAAAAGGCCCACACACAGCAAGGGCAGGCAGCTTGCCCTTCGTACGCTTCGGTACATACATATCCGCTGCAAGAGTGATACCGTACCGATTTACAAAGGTTACCTTACTGTGATTGACCTGGTCACTCTTCGGGAAGGTCTTGTCCCATTCTTGTACTAAATTCAGCTTTTCCATATTGATTATCTCCTTACGCTTTCGGCCCAGACCTTTAGGTCGGCCGCGCTATTCCGTCCGTTCAGAATCTTTCCCTCAACGAACTGTGCTGCAGGGGCAGAAGCCTGCAAATCTCTTACTGTCTTTCCGAGGCCGCTGCCTCCGCTGGTTGCAAACACGATAATCCTTTTTCCAGAAAAGTCTCGGCTTTCCAGAAAAGAGTTGATAATAGTCGGTGCCGTGTACCACCAGATCGGAAAACCGAGAAATACCGTATCGTATGCCGTTATATCTACATCGCCTGTTACCACCTGGGGCCGGGAGGCTCTGTCATTCATCTCGACAGAACTTCTGGACTTCTTGTCCATCCAGTTCAGATCGGCCTTGGTATACGGAGCAACAGGTTTGATCTCATAGACATCTGCTGAAATTGCGTCTGCCAATTCTTTCGCGGCTTTCGCAGTTGTTCCACTTGCACTAAAGTATGCCACAAGAGTTTTTCCCATTTCCATCCGCTCCTTTTTATTTGAATACTCCATAAGCTGCGTCGTCTACAGGTTCCAGCCATTCACTGGATCCATTTTCACCCGGTACTTCAACCGCCAGATGCGAGAACCAGCTATCCGGTGCAGCACCATGCCAGTGCTTTACGCCGACAGGAATGTTGATACAGTCCCCAGGGTTCAGCTCCACAGCTGCCTTACCCCATTCCTGATAATACCCGCGGCCGGCAAGGCAGACCAGAACCTGTCCCCCGCCTTGGTCTGCATGGTGTATATGCCAGTTGTTGCGGCAACCCGGCTCAAAGGTCACATTAAAGATACCTACCTGCTCCATTGACACCGGCGCAAGATAGCTCTGGCCGATAAAGTATTCTGCAAATGCGTCGTTCGGTACTCCGATTGGGAATACCATGGACGCCTCATGGGCTGCCTTTGCATCCGCAGGAACCGCATCCTCTGCCCAGATATCCTTTGCCATGTTGAACATGGCCCAGCCCTTTGGCCAACCCACATAGAATGCCGCATGGGTAATGATTGCGGCAATTTCCTTTTTCGTTACACCGTGTGCTTTGGCATTCATCATGTGATAGTGCATGGACGAATCAATGGAGCCCGCCCCCATCATGGATACCATCGTGATAATGCACCGTGTTTTCAGGTCAATATCCTGATTGTTCCAGTTTTCCCCAAAGAGAATATCATCGTTGTAATGGGCAAATGCAGGCGCAAATTTGCCAAGTTGTGCTCTTCCTGCAGTCTGTACGATTTTTTCAGCCATTTTTCTTCAACTCCTGTTCCAATTCATGAATGACAAAGTCGATGCGGTCCACCTGTCTGGTAACAGCATGGAGCTGACACATTGTCTGATTTCGATGACGCTTCATAAAGTAAATCTGGTCCTGGGTGCAGCCCCCGGCAGCTAGCCTCAGGTATTCCTCTGTCTGCTCAGGCGTGCATCCGCAGTCCTTCATGTAGCATCTGGCTCTTTCTGCAAGCTTCTGTTCCATCCTATATCTTCCTTTCTGTGTTCTATTCTATCTTTCCATTTGCCATTAGTAAAATACACATATCAAATAGCTGCAATCAGTTATTGTTATTGCAACTACAACACTTTTCCCCTATAATAAGAACATCAAACAGGAAGGAAAGATACTATGTTAGAAGGGCGCTTGCTAAATTACTTTCTGGTAGTTGCCAGGGAACAGAACATGACACGAGCTGCAGCTGAACTGCATATCTCACAGCCTGCCCTTTCTGCGCAGATTGCCGAATTGGAGCGTCAGCTTGGGATTAAACTTTTTAAGCGGACCAATAAGAGCACGCTGCTCACAGAGGACGGCATTTTGTTCCGTGCAAGAGCCCAGGAGATGGTCGACCTTTCGAATAAGATTGAAGCAGAGTTTACCTCCGGAGATGGTGATATTTCCGGCGATATCTACCTTGGGTGTGGTGAAACCTATATCATGTCCCATATCAGCGCTGTTTTTAGAGATATCCAAAAGGAGCACCCTGGTGTCCACCTGCACATCTACAGCGGTGACGCAGAGGCCGTAAGAGAACGCCTCGACAAAGGCCTGTTAGACATGGGTCTGCTTCTCGGCCCGTATTTCCATGAGAAGTATGATTATATGCGCCTCGGTATGTGCGACCGTTACGGACTTCTTGTGCCGGGTGACTGCCCGCTGTCAGAAAAAGAATCTATTTCAATGATCGATTTAGAGAACTTTCCACTTCTGCTTCCAGCACAGATGGCATCCGATTCGCAGAATCTCGGTGACTTTGATGCTCACGGGCTTCATGCGGTCGGCAGTTATAACCTAATCACCAATGCCACCTATATGGTGGAGCAAGGAATCGGGTACGCCCTCTGCCTCGCCGACCTGGTAAATACGGAAGGCAGAAATCTGAAGTTCCTCCCCCTGGAGGAAGATGTGAAGATAGAAGCCTATATCGTCACCAAAAAATATGCCTATTTTTCCAAGGCCGCAAAACTGCTCCTGAATCGCCTGAAAGAACAGCTGAACTGATTCCATGACAAAAACAAAAAGCAAAGCGTGATACGCCACACCGAAAAGGTATGAAATATCACGCTTTTATTTTCCGTCGGCAGCTACACTCTGTTTTCAGCGTCAGCGCTTTAACAGGTCGCTGCCTGTACGGCCATTTGTTCTTATCCGGTCAATCAATAGAATGTCGCCACATCCTGTTCCGGCGGGGTGCCGGGCTGAACGGAGATAGCCCCCAGGACGGGGCCTTTTTCGTTATAGACCCGGTTGTGTTTGATGGCCACCTTGGCTGTCAGTTCGATCCACTGGTTATCCTCCAGCTTCTTGGGATCGTAGCCCGTGCAGAGGAGACCACCGAAGGTGATATCCTCCACACAACAGGTCATAATACGGCGACCAAAGATAAAGCTGCCGCTGGGGAGTTTGTCCCGCAGCATGGTAAACCCACCAATCTTAATCGTCTTCCCCTTGTACTTCTCCGGCTCCTCTGAGATATCCTGGTACCAGATGGCATAGTCCTCCGGCAGAATCTCAATGACAGGGGCGTTGATATCAAAGGGAAGCTCTTCCGGCGTGTCGTCATAGTACACCTCGCCGGTCTTATCCTCATAGGCGATATTGGTCCTGCGGCTGACGGCTCGGATAATCTTGTGGATCTCCAGCTTGTCAACGTTCTCGTCGGCCCGGTTCAAAACCACCATTTCGCAGCTCTTCAGTTTATCCACCACGAGGGCGCGCATGTTGGCGTTGTAGGTCAGGAAGGTCTGGGAGTCTGCAAACATGAACTCCTGATAGACAATCCAAGCGTCAGGCATATTCTGGTAGAGGTCATCCAGCATCCACATGCCATTGTACTCGATGACAACCCGCTCCACTGCGTGCTTTTTCTGGAGACGCTCCAGGTTGGAGGGCGTTAGCTCAGACTGATCGTCGATCAGCTCAATGAATACGTTGTGGCCGGAGAAGGACTCTGGCTCGTACTCTTCCTCACCCTCCTCACAGATCAGCAGCAGGGTGCTCTCCCCGTTGTTGAAGCGGACATCTTCCAGGGTCTCTTGAATAAACTTTGTTTTACCTGCATCCAGAAAGCCGGTAAAGAGATATACAGGGATTTCTTCCATCATAATCGTGTCCTCTTGCAGTTAGTTCAGGTGGAACAGTTCGTCCAGGGCAGGTTCCTTCAGTTCGGCACCGATCACGCACAGGCGGCCGGTAAAGCCGGCAGCACCCCGGCGGATATTCTTCTCCCCGGGCACATAGTCAAAGTGGATCCAGGTACCGTCCGCACAGGGAACAATGCCCTTGGCACGCAGAACGACACCATAGAGCTCCTCGTTTTCAAGGGCTGCCAATGCGGTGGCAATCTCCTCTTCCGAGTACTTCCTAGGCGTCTCAGCGCCCCAACTGATGAACACCTCGTCCGCATCATGGTCATGGTGGTCATGGTCATGATGATGGTGCCCGTGCTCACCGTGGTCATGGTCGTGGTGATGATGCTCGTGCTCATCGTGGTCATGGTCGTGATGATGA
>JABUSR010000127.1 GCA_021442645.1 Ruminiclostridium sp. | reverse complement strand
CGCATGGCGGGTACGCCGATGCGCAGCATCTCCTCGGAGGGGTTGAAGAAGCCCAGGAGGACCTGGGGAACGGCCTCGAAGAGAATGACGCCCACGGCCATGATGGAGACGGCGGTGAGGACGGAGAGCTTGATGGTCTTATACAGCCGGTCGGGCTTTTTCGCACCGTAGTTGAAGGAGATAATGGGGACCATGCCGTTGTTCAGGCCGAAGATGGGCATGAAGATGAAGCTCTGTAGCTTGAAGTAGGCGCCGAAGACGGCGGTGGCGGTGGTGGTAAAGGACAGGAGAATACGGTTGAGGAAGAAGACCATCACCGAGCTGATGCACTGCATCAGGATAGAGGGCACGCCGATGCGGTAGATGTTCCGGATAGTGGGGCCGTGGAAGCGGATGTATTTCATTCGGAGGTTCAGCTCCGGGTTGAATTTGAGGTTGAAGAAGAGACCAATTCCTGCGGCCACCCACTGGCCGATGACGGTGGCCACGGCGGCGCCCATGACCTCCAGCCGGGGCATGCCAAAGAGGCCGAAGATGAAAATGGGGTCCAGGATGATGTTCAGGATGGCACCGCAGAGCTGGCAAATCATGGAGAGCTTGGCCCGGCCGGTGGACTGGAGCAAGCGCTCCATGGTGACCTGCATGAAGATACCAAGGGAGGCGCACATGACGATGCGGCCGTAGCCGGTGCCGTAGTCCACGATTTCCGCAACATCGGTCTGCAGCCGGAAGAAGGGGCCGGCGAACAGGGCGCCCAAGATGGCAAAGGCCACAAAGGAGCACAGGGCCAGCAGGATGCCCACGCTGGCGATTCGGTCGGCGGTCTCCTGGTTTTTGGCCCCCAGGGAGCGGGAGATCAAGGCGTTGATGCCCACGCCGGTGCCCACGCCCACAGCAATCATCAGGGTCTGCAGGGGGAAGGCCAGGGAGACAGCGGAGAGGGCGTTCTCACTGATCTGGGCCACGAAGATGCTGTCCACGATGTTGTACAGGGCCTGGACCAGCATGGAGATCATCATAGGGACGGACATGGTGAAGAGGAGCTTCCCCACGGGCATGACGCCCATCTTATTTTCCCCCAGGGGTGGGTTCTGCGGCTTGTTATCCATAGCGTTGCTTCCTTTTCGGTTCTATATCGGGAATTACTTTCACATAAAAACAGTTGACGATACATCCTAAATCTTTCCGGCCCGGTTTGTCAATGGCAAGATTGTACAAAGAACGGGGGAAACGGGAAGGAAAGGCGGCCGCTTCTGTCGGGGGCGGAGTCCGGACAGAAAAACAGAGGAGAAGCAGATGCTTCCCCTCTGTTTTGGGTGGGTAAGTTCTTAGAACATGGGAACCACGGAGCCGGAGTAAGTCTCGTTGATGAAATCACGGACTGCGTCGGACTGGATGGCCTCGATGAGGGCCAGAACGGCCTCGTTGTTCTCGTCGCCTTCCTTGACCACGATGATGTTGGCGTAGGTCTGAGCGGCCTCAGAGTCGGAGCTCTCAATGGCCAGAGCGTCCTCGGCGGGGCTCAGGTCGGCCTGGAGGGCATAGTTGGCGTTGATGACGGACAGGTTGACCTCCTCAATGGTCTGGGGCAGCATAGCGGCTTCCAGTTCCTTGAACTGCAGGTTCTTGGGGTTGGAGGTGATGTCGTTGGGGGTGGCATCCAGACCAGCCTCGGGATTCAGCTCGATGAGACCCAGGGACTCCAGAAGCAGCAGGGCGCGGGCTTCGTTGGTAGCGTCGTTGGGCACTGCGATGACAGCGCCGTCGGGCAGCTCTTCCAAGGTGGCGGTCATGCCGGCATAGACGCCCATGGGCTCATAGTGGACCTTAGCCACGCTGACCAGGTGGGTGCCGTTTTCCTTGTTGAACTGGTCCAGATAGGGGCCGTGCTGGAAGTAGTTGGCATTCTCGTCGCCTTCCTCAACAGCAGTGTTGGGGATGACATAGTCACCGTACTCGGTGATTTCCAGGGTGATGTTCTGCTCAGCCAGGATGGACACCACCTGCTGCAGAATCTCAGCATGGGGGGTGGGGGATGCAGCAATCTTCAG
Source organism: Ruminiclostridium sp. (assembly GCA_021442645.1). Lineage (GTDB taxonomy): Bacteria > Bacillota > Clostridia > Oscillospirales > Oscillospiraceae > Evtepia. Next base: position 9,629 of record JABUSR010000127.1, on the reverse strand, counting down.
GACAACGGGCTCGCCTGCGGGCTCGGTGTCGTCGGAGCTGGCGTCATCGGTGGTGCCGCCGCAGGCGCACAGGCCCACAGCCATGGTCAGAGCAAACAGCAGAGACAGGATCTTCTTCATTTTTGGAATTCCTCCTTTTAAAATTTGCGGGGTTTTATCTCAGACGCTTATCCATCTTGGTGGACAGCCAACTGAACAGGGTTTGGATTGCCTGGACCAGCACGATGATGAGGATAGTGGTGGTCCACAGCATGGACGGCACGCGCCGCTGGTAACCGTAGCGGATGGCCAGGTCGCCCAGGCCGCCTGCGCCCACGGCACCGGCGATGGCGGTGTAGGCCAGGATGGTGATGATGGAAATAGATGCACCCAGAATCAGGGAGGGGAGGGCTTCCGGCAGGAAGACCTTCCGGACGATCTGGAGGCGGGAAGCGCCCATGGACTGCGCAGCCTCTACCACGCCGGCGTCCACCTCAGCCAGGGAGGTCTCCACCATGCGGGCGATGAAGGGGGCAGCGGAGACCACCAGGGGTACAATGGCGCCGCGGACGCCGATCTTGGTGCCCACGATGAGCTTGGTGAAGTCCATGATGGCAATCATCAGGATGATGAAGGGGAGGGAACGGCCGACGTTGACAATCCAGCCCAAGACGCGGTTGACCCACTTTTTGGGCCAGATGCCGTGGGGCTGGGTGATGTTCAGCAGCACGCCGAGGGGCAGCCCCAGAACGTAGGCAAAGAAGGTGGACACGATGGTCATGATCATGGTGTCCCGGGTGCCCTCCAGAAGCAGGGTGCCGTACTGGGCCAGGAAGGCGGAAATGGCGTCAAGCATTGTGGGGGACCTCCTCTACCGTGATGTCAGGCTGGGCCTGGATATAGCGCAGGGCCTTGTTGGCCTCAAAATCGTCGTCGGGGAGGCCCAGAAGCATGGTGCCGAAGGCCTTGCCGTCGATGTTCCGGGTGTCAGCGCCTAAGATATTCACCTTCACACCGCAGTCGATGGCCAGAGAGGCGATGAGGGGCTCATAGGAGGAGCCGCCGTTAAAGGCGATGCGGATGACCTTGGAGGAGGGGAGCTGGTCGATTTGGACCCCGTTGGGGTAGACCAGCCGACGGCCGATGTCGGTCTGGGGGTTGGAGAAGATCTCAGAGACCTCTCCCTGCTCGGCCACCACGCCGCTGTCCAGGATGGCAACCCGGTGGCAGATCTCCTCGATGACGTGCATCTGGTGGGTAATGACCACCACTGTGACCCCCAGTTTCTGGTTCAGATCCTTCAGCAGCTCCAGGATGGAGAGGGTGGTGGTGGGGTCCAGGGCCGAGGTGGCCTCGTCGCATAGCAGGACCTTGGGGTTGGTAGCCAGGGCGCGGGCAATGGCCACGCGCTGCTTCTGGCCGCCGGACATCTGGGCGGGGTAGGCCTTTTCCCGGGTCTCAAGACCGACGATCTTCAGCAGTTCTCGGGCTCGGGCTACGGCCTCGGACCGCTTGGTACCGATGAGCTCCAGGGGGAAGCAGATGTTGTCCAAGGCGTTGCGCTGCATGAGCAGGTTGAAGCTCTGGAAAATCATGCTGATATCCTGCCGGGCCTTGCGGAGCTCTTTGTCCTTCAGCTTAGTCATATCCTTGCCGTCTACGATGACCGCACCGGAGGTGGGTCTCTCCAGCATATTCATACACCGGACCAGGGTGGACTTGCCCGCACCGGAGAGGCCGATGATGCCGAAGATCTCGCCCTCCCGGATGTCCAGGTTGATATCCTCCAGGGCGTGGACCGCAGTGGGCCCCTCGCCGAAGGTCTTGTTCAGATGTTCGATTTGAATGATGGATTTGCTCATGCCATCCTTCACCTGACTTTCTCTCTGCCTCGCAGAAAAATTCGATAAAAAAAGCCGTCCTTGACTGAATGCAAGGACGGCTGTGTAAGCCGTGGTACCACCTTGGTTCACCGACCCCTCGCGAGACCGGTCTTACAGAGTGCTGTCACACTCCTGCGCGGTGACGGGCGCACCCGTCGCAGCCTAACGGGGTTCCGGTCGGCTGCGCAGCTCCGAGACCATCTTCCGCAGAGTCCTCCGCATCCCTTCTCAGCTTCCGGGACTCTCTGAGCCGTACCTCTCTGCGTACTCTTCTCTTCCTTGCCTTTTCCTATATGGTTGTTTCTATTAACTGTACGATAAAATAGGAGGATTGTCAAGAGGTAGAGTACAGTTTCCCCTTGTTTCAGAGCGTACCATTTACTGTTTCCGCTTGTTAGCAAGTAAATGGTGCCGCCCCCGCCGGTCAGACAGCTCGCCGAAGGTGCTGTCCGGTGGAGAGCCGCACGGAGAAGACGGAGAGGACAGCGGCAGCGGCCAGGGAGATAGGAAGACGGGAGGAGACGGACAGGGCGGGGAGGGAAGCGTGCAGGGAATATGCTACGGACACAATGGCCATGGCCAGGGGGAGGACCTGCTCCATATGCTCCTCAATCTGGGAGAGGAGGCTCTCCCGCACCCGCTGGGTGTTCTGTTCAGCCACATAGCAACCTTTGCCGGGCGCAGAGTGGAGATTCCAACTTTTTTCAACTCATCGTAGGCCCGCTTGGTGGTGATGAGGCCCACCCGCAGGTCCTTGGCTAGGGCCCGAATCGAGGGCAGTGCCTGGCCCGGCCGGAGTTCCCCGGAGAGGATGGCGTTTTTTACCTGGGTGGCAATCTGCTCGTAGATGGGCCGGTCGCTGGCGTTGCTGATCAGGAGCGTCATAGCTAACCATTCTTTCTGTTTGCATGCGATATATACAGCATGCCCGGAGGAAAGCCCCCTGTCAAGGGGGCTGTGAAAATTGTTCCTGGCGTGGGCTGTAGCTTACAGGGCATCCAGATCAGATTCTGTGAGAGTCATGAGGTCCTCCCTGGTGGGGGCATCCATGGCAGAAACCCGGTCTGCCTGACGGGCAATGGCCGTCTCGAAGATGTTCCGCACGTCCCGGGCGTTGCCGAAGTTTTCGTCCCGGTTTTCGTAGAGCTCCTGAAAAACCCCTCTTATCAGGTTCTCAGCTTCAGGTGTGAGGGTGTAGCCATTCTTCTGGCACAGACTGCGGAAGATGTCCATAAGCTGGCCGCCGTCATAATCGGCAAAGGTCAGGTATTTGTTGAACCGACTTTCCAGACCGGGGTTACTGTTGATGAACCGGCCCATGAGTTCGGTGTACCCGGCCACAATGACAATGAGATCTTTTCGGTGGTCCTCCATGGCTTTCAGCAGGGTCTCGATGGCCTCCCGGCCAAAGTCGTTGGCGTTGTCCTGGGGGGCTAGGGCGTATGCCTCGTCGATGAAGAGAACGCCTCCCAGAGCCTGCTGAATGACGGCTTGGGTCTTCAGGGCGGTCTGGCCCACATAGCCCGCCACCAGACCGGTACGGTCCACCTCTACCAATTGCCCCTTGGAGAGGACCCCGATGGCTTTGTAGAGCTTGGCCAGGAGCCGGGCCACGGTGGTCTTGCCGGTTCCGGGATTCCCTTGGAAGACCAGGTGAAGGGACATGGGGGGCACCGGCAGGTTGGCTTCTTCCCGAAGTTTCCGAACGCGAACTAGGTTGATGAGGCTGCGGACGTCGGCCTTCACCTGGTCCAGGCCGCAGAGGTCGTCCAGCTCTGCCAGAAGTTCTTCTAAGATAGGTTCCGGCTCTTCGTCGGCCTCTGGATGGATATGGGTCCCAGGAGTGGAGGGAATGACTGCCGCCGGGGAAACTTCTGCGGGAGCCTCTGCTCTGCCCAGGGAGGAGAGATAGGGGGTCACGGCACGGGAATTGCTGTCAGCGGCCCGGACCAGCAAATCCAGAACCTGGGACAGCAGCGTTAGGAAGGCCGCCCGGGCAATTGGTTCACTCTGGAGCCGGGGCCAGAAAGGGGGCTCTCCCAGGGGGCCCATCCCGTCGGCCAGGGAGCGGAGGTCTTCTAGGGAGACATCGCCGGTCCGACCCATGGAGTTATACAGGTCGACATGGCCCCGGGTGAGCGGGCCATCGGTCTTCCATAGGGCCAGGGCGCAGCGACGGAAAAAGACGTCCCCGTCCCGGCGGAAGAGTTCCGCTAACACCGGGTTGGTGAGTTGGGACGGGAAAGCCTCCGTTAGGGCGGTATATTGTTCAGAAAACAGGGCGGCATCCATCATGAGTGGGGCCTCCTTCCGAATAGGTCATGGTATGAATCCAATATACCTGAAAAGGAAGCTTGGGTCAAGAAAGGAAAGACTTTCCGCAGGCAGATAGTTGACGATATTTGTGGTATTGTGGTACAATACAAAACAACTATGAAGAAATAATGGAAGAATATTCCTTCGGGCGGTTGTGCCCGGATATAGAAGGAGGATCCGTATGGAGAGCAAGCAGATCACATTGCATAGTCAGACCCGGCAGTGCCCCCACTGCGGGGAGTACTATTCTGTGACCTATAAGTATTGCCCCTTCTGCGATGTAGGACGCAAGGAGGAGGAGCGCAGACAGGCAGAGCGCAAGAAACAGCGTCAGTCCCGCCTGAGCGGCGTTCTGGGTGGAGAGCCCGAAAAGAAGAAAAAGCGATCCGAGAGCGCGGAGTCTCGCCCTGAGCGTACCCGCCGGGAACCTGCCCAGAAGGCTCCTGCAAAGAAAAAAGAATCCATCTTCTTCAAAAAGGAGCCCCGTAAGAAGACCAGTGAGCTCACTGAAGAGGAGAAGAAGGCCCGCCTGGCTGAGCGAGAGGCCCGCGCTGCCGAGCGGAAGCGTCTCCGCGATCAGGCCGCCCGAGAGGCGGCCATGTCTGCTGAGGTTGTCTCTCCTATCTTGGAAGACGATGATCTTGGAATCATGGCCTCAGCTGAGTTGCCCGATCTTGAGGCACCGGCAGTAGCAGAGCAGACCGTCCCCGCTGAGGCTGTGGTATCTGCAGAGATTATACAGCCGGAGGCCCCCGTAGCTGAGCCCGCTCCGGCGGAGGACATTCCCGATGACCCCGGACAGTGGGAGATTCTGAGGAACCTGGATACTGTGCCTGGTACACCTGTGGTGGAGGTGGACGCTGGCACCCCTGAAACGCCCGTTGAGCCCCCTGCCGCCGCCAGACCTGCTGATTCCACCCGGGAACCTGCGGAGATGGAGGAGGACCTGGATGCCCTGCTCAGCGAGATCCGGGATATGCTATCTGACAGCCCTGTGCCCAGACTGCGCCCCGAAGAATTAATTCGTCCTATCCAGCCTGCGGGTGGCCAGTCCATTCCTCCTGAGGGTGGTGCCCATTTGGCTGCAGAGATTCTGACCTCAGAGCCCGAGGTGGCTACGGATCTTGAGTCCCTCGTAGCTGTAGAACCCGGGGCCCCCGTTGCTAAAGAGCCCGAGACCCCCGTAGATGCAGAACCCGAGACACCCAAGGCCGTAGAGTCCGAGCCATCTGTGGTTGCAGAGCCCGAGACTCCCGAGATTGCAGAGAGTGAGGTCTCCGTTATGGGGCCCACCGAGGAAGTCTCTGTCACCGAGGCTCAGCCTCAACCAGAGCAGCCCACTATCGTCCTGCCCAATTTGGAGGGCCTTTCTGGCACCAAAGAGACACCTACCGAAGACATTTCCTTGGACGACCAGCCAACCCAGGTCCTGCCGGTGGTCCCCAGCGAATCTGAGCCTGAGACTCCTGACCAGGAGACTTCTGAGGAGCAAAAGCCAGATCAAAAGGCAAAGAAGAAAAAAAGTAAGGTGGTACCGGTTATTTTGTCCCTTGTTCTTATCGCAGCAGCTGTCTTTATCGTGGTCACCAAGGTGGTACCTGTTTTCCAGGACGGCCTGTTCAGCGCCAGCGAGAACAAGGACGAGGAAGAGATCGAGCCCTCGGCGGTCTCCGCTGATACTGTAACCATGGACCAGGCGGAGGCAGTCTTAGAGCAGGAGGGCCAGACCCTCGCCCTTACAGCCATCCCCGGCCCTGAGGGGGCTGTGGCTACCGTCACTTGGGTCAGCGACGCCAAGGCTGTCGCCACCGTGGATGAGAACGGCGTAGTTACTGCAACAGGTCCCGGTGATGCGACCATTACCGCCATCCTGGAGAATGGTTACTCCACCACATGTGTGGTTCACTGCACCTGGGCGACGGAGGAGACCCCGCCCGCCGAGCCTGCAGGCCCTGCCCTCACTGCGTCTACCCTGACTCTGTCCAGCGAGGGAGAGACCAAACAAATCCAGGTCACCGGCGCACAGGGCGAGGTAAAGTGGTCCAGTGATAAGTCCGATGTGGCCACTGTGTCCCAGGACGGCACCGTTACCGCTGTGTCCAAGGGCGGTGCCACTGTCACTGCTGAGGTGGACGGCAAAACGCTCACCTGCGAAGTGAAGTGTATTTGGTAACAAGGAAAAAACAAGGAAGGCAACGGGGAAAATGGCCGTTAGATTTTGCTTGGGGTGGAGTCCCCGGGAAGCAATCTGAACATTAAAACGTCCGCTCTGTCCTGTGGACAGGGCGGACGTTTTCGCCCTTTCTGGGTAAAGGAACAAAAATTTTTCTGCAGCAAAGAAAAAATATGCGATTCCCCCTTTACTTTATCACAGTAGAGTGATAAAATACCAGGCATCTAAGCCTATCAGATTAGAAGAGAAAGGGAACGGGAGCCATGGAATTTGACTGGAGCATTCTCCGCAGCGGGGAGCAGACCATTTATCGCCTGCGGGGGTTATATGAAAAATACGGATACCGCCGGTTTAAGATGAGCAGGTTTGAAGAGTACGACCTGTATATACGAAATAAGGATTTTCTGGTTAGTGACCGGATGATTACCTTCACCGACGCCCGGGGCGTTCTCATGGCACTGAAGCCCGATGTGACTATCTCCATCGTGAAGAGCACTAAGGAGAAGGAGCCCGGCCCCCGGAAGGTCTACTACAATGAGACCGTCTACCGCACCAACAAGGGTGACGAGACCTTCCAGGAAATCATGCAGACCGGTCTGGAGTGCATCGGCGACCTGGATATGTATCACATCTATGAGATTATTTCCTTAGCCGTCCAGAGTCTGGCTTCCATCAGCCCGGACTATGTGCTGGATTTGTCCCACATGGGGCTCGTCTCCGGATTTATGGAGGCTGCAGGCATCGCACCTGAGGACTATCCTGTCATTCTAGAGGCTGTCCGGGAGAAGAATGCTGCTGCCCTTGTGGGCTTCTGCCGAGAGCGAGAACTGAGCGGCACCGTGGTCTCCCTGCTGGAGAAGTTGGTCACTACTTACGGCCCCCTGAAGACAGCCCTAGAGGAACTTGCCCCCCTGTGTGTGGGCGGCAAGAAAACACGGGAGGCCTGGGAGGAATTGAGCAAGGTCTGCGACCTCCTGAAGGCTAATGGCTTGGGGGATAAGGTCTATCTGGACTTCTCTGTAGAGGGCGGCATGGACTACTACAGCGGCATCGTCTTCCGTGGTTTTATAAAAAATCTTTCTGCGGGGGTGCTCTCCGGCGGGCAGTATGATAAAATGGTGGAAAAAATGGGAAAGCGCTGCGGCGCCATGGGCTTTGCCATCTACCTGGACGAGCTGGAGCGCCTCCGACCGGCCCGGCACGATTGGGACGCTGACGTGCTGGTCCGCTATGATGACCGCACCGACCTGACCGCACTCACTGCACAAATGGCCGACTTGGCCGCCGCTGGGCAGAAGGTTCTGGCCCGCAAGGAGCCCGGCGACCTGCGGGTAAAAGAGACCATCGACATGAGAGGGGGAGAGCAGGCATGAGTAGCCGGGAATTTCTGAATGTAGCTCTGCCAAAGGGACGCCTGGGGGAGAAGGTCTACGCTATGTTTGCTCAGGCGGGGTTCCCCTGTGAGGAACTGCTGGACCCCAAGCGGAAGCTAATCTTCGAGAACCCCGAGGCGGGGGTCCGGTACTTCTGGGTTAAGCCCTCTGACGTGGCAGTCTATGTGGAACGGGGTGCCGCCGATGTAGGCGTGGTGGGAAAGGATATCCTCATGGAGTACGAGCCCGATGTCTACGAGCTGTTGGACCTGAACGTTGGAAAATGCCGGATGTGCGTGGCCGCTGAGAACGGCTTTCGCCCCGACCCCGACCAGACCCTGCGGGTGGCCACCAAGTTCCCCCGCATTGCCCGGAAGTTTTACAGCAGCCGGAGCCAGGAGATTGATATCATCCTCCTCCATGGTTCCATCGAGATTGCACCTATCCTGGGGATGACTGACGTCATCGTGGACATCGTAGAGACGGGGACCACTCTGAAGGAGAACAACCTGTCTCCCGTGGAGACCATCGTACCCATCAGCGCGAGACTCATCGCAAACAAGGTGAGTTTTAAGTTTAAGCACGACGCCATCCGGCAGCTTTTCGAGAGCCTGACCGAGCAAGTGGCAGACAAGGAGGCTGAGAAGAAATGATTCGTATTATGAAGGAAGCCGAGACCGACCGCAGAGAAATCTTTGCCCGAGAAGACCCAGTGGGCAGTGTGGAGGCCCCTGTCCGGGCCATCATCGAAGAGGTGAGAGCCCACGGCGATGCCGCTCTGAAACGATATACCAAGGAGTTTGACGGGGCCGACATCCCCACCGTAGAGGTGGGTGCGGGCACCATCGACGAGGGGTTCCGAAACGCAGACCCCTTCTTGGTGGATATCCTCTACCGGGCTGCTGAGCGGGTGGCCGCCTTCCATCAGCACCAGGTCCGCAACAGCTTTATCCTAAACGATGAGTCGGGCATCGTCATGGGCCAGAAGGTTATCCCGCTGGAGAGGGTGGGACTCTACGTCCCCGGCGGTACCGCCGCCTATCCATCCAGCGTCATTATGAACTGTATCCCTGCCCGTCTGGCCGGTGTCAAGGAGATTTTCATGGTCACCCCGCCGGACAAGAACGGTAAGATTCCCGCTAATATCCTGGCCGCTGCCCGCATCTGCGGTGTCAGCAGGGTCTTCCGGGTGGGTGGTGCTCAGGCCGTGGCCGCCCTGGCCTACGGCACGGAGAGCATCCCCAGGGTGGATAAGATTGTGGGCCCCGGCAACCAGTATGTGGCTGAGGCAAAAAAGCAGGTCTTCGGCAAGGTGGGCATCGACATGGTGGCCGGACCCAGCGAGATCCTGGTCATCGCTGACGGAAAGAACAACCCCCAGATTGTGGCTGCTGACCTCCTCAGCCAGGCCGAGCACGATCGGAACGCCTCCGCCGTGCTGGTTACTGATAGTGAGGAACTGGCCGCGGCTGTCCAGGATGCCCTGGAGGAGCAGATCCCGAAACTGAAGCGGGCCGAGATTGCCCGGGCCTCCATTGACAACAACGGCAAGATCATCGTGGCCAACTCCATTGCAACCGGCATTGAGATTGCCAACGAGATCGCCCCCGAGCATCTGGAACTGTGCATCGACGAGCCCTTCGCCTGGCTGGATAAGATTAAACACGCTGGATCCATCTTCATGGGCAGAAACTGCCCCGAGGCTCTGGGGGACTACTTCGCCGGGCCCAACCACACCCTGCCTACCAGCGGCACTGCCCGGTTCTCCAGTCCCCTGTCGGTGGACGACTTCGTGAAAAAGACCCAGTACACCTACTACACCCGGGAGGCCCTGTCCGTGGCCCAGCAGTCGGTGTCCCACTTTGCCAAGCAGGAGGGCCTCACCGGCCACGCCCGGAGCATCGA
>JABUSR010000085.1 GCA_021442645.1 Ruminiclostridium sp. | reverse complement strand
GTTCTCTCTCAGTTCAGGAAATCTTTCAGTTTCTTAGAACGGCTGGGGTGGCGGAGCTTGCGCAAAGCCTTTGCCTCAATCTGACGGATACGCTCGCGGGTAACGTTGAATTCCTTACCCACCTCTTCCAGAGTCCGGGTGCGGCCGTCTTCTATCCCGAAGCGCAGCTTCAACACCTTTTCCTCTCTGGGCGTCAAAGTGCTGAGCACCTCCACCAGCTGCTCCTTCAGCAAAGTGAAGGATGCCGCCTCAGAGGGCTCGGAGGCGTCTTCGTCGGGGATGAAGTCCCCCAGATGGGAGTCCTCCTCCTCGCCGATGGGCGTCTCCAGACTGACAGGCTCTTGGGCAATTTTAAGGATTTCCCGAACCTTGTCTTCTGGCATGTTCATCTCTCTGGAAATCTCCTCCGGGCTGGGATCATGTCCCAGTTCCTGCAGAAGCTGGCGAGAGACGCGGATGACCTTATTGATGGTCTCTACCATATGGACAGGAATCCGAATCGTCCTGGCCTGGTCCGCAATGGCCCGGGTGATAGCCTGACGGATCCACCAGGTTGCATACGTAGAGAACTTATAGCCCTTGGTATAGTCAAACTTTTCTACGGCCTTGATGAGGCCCAGGTTCCCCTCCTGGATAAGATCCAAAAAGAGCATACCACGGCCCACATAGCGCTTAGCAATGGAGACCACCAAACGAAGATTAGCCTCGGCCAAGTTCTGTTTGGCCCGCTCACCCTCTTTGATGAGTTTTTCCATCTCCTTGCGGGACTCTTCAGGAAGCTCGATTCCTTCTGCCTCCATCTCTTCCATCTGTTGCTTGGCCTCGTTGCCGGCTACCATAGCCTGGGCCAGTGCCACCTCCTGGTCGCTTGTGAGCAGGTCAACCTTACCGATTTCTTTTAAATACATCCGAACAGGGTCATCAATGCCGAAGGAGTCGACCAGAGTGTTTGGATCCACGATTTCTTCCTCAGGAATCTCCTCAATCTCCTCGATGGGCGGCACAATATCGTCAGTATTCAAATCAGTCAGGTAGGCCTCGCCTGCAGTATCGATACCCATGTTCTCCAGCACATCATAGATACGGTCCATCTGATCGGAGTCCAGCGGCACATCCTCAAGGGCATCCATCAGTTCACTGGAGGAGAGACTCCCCTTCTTTTTTCCCTTTTCCAGCATGTCCGCCAGCTTTTCTGCGCCGTTGGCCCCTGCAGCGATCTTCATGATTTCCGCCTTTCCGGCCTGGATCTGCTCCTCGGTGACCTGGCTCAGCTTCACCTTTTCACGCTTCTGTTCGGGTGCTTTCTTTTCGCTCATAGCATCCATCTCCTATATGCTTTTCTTTTGTCTGTATTTCTCCCGGGCAGCCAAGAGTGCAGCCTCATCGGCCGCCCCTTTCTTCATCTGCTCAGTATCCAAAATGGCTCTATAGTCAGCCATCGCTTTTTTCCCATTTTCTATGGCCTCCGGCTGGTTCAGAATATCTGCCAGAAGTTCAATCTCTTCCCGTTTCAGCTCCCCTTCCAGCATGCCCAGTTGGAGAGCCCTCCCTTCCTGAAGGCGGTGACGCAAAACCTCGTAAATCTTCCCCAAATAGGGGGAGGAAAACTGTTGGGTATCCAGCCCCTCTGTCTCCTCCAGCAGGCTTCCGTCCAAGATAAGCAGGCGGAGGATCCCCTCCTCTGCTCGGGCGGACCGGGGATTCTCATATTTCATATTTCGGGCTCTGGGCTGCACTTGGGTCACAGGTGTCATGTCCCGCCGGGCCTGCTTCTTTTTTGCACTGCGCAAGCGCTGGTCTCGGGACCGTTGAATCTCTTGCAGGAGTGCTGACTTCCCTACGCCGGTCAGGTCAGATATCTGCCCGGCATAGACCTCCCGCTCTACGGGGCTTTCCATCTCCGCCAACATTTCTGCAGCCGCCCTGGCAAATTCTGTCTTTTGCACCGGGTCGGTCAGGTCGTACCTGCTCCGCAGCTGGCGCAGGTTGTATTCCACGTAATTTTCTGATTGGTCTAACAACCGGGAAAAGGCATCCGGTCCATAGCGCCGTATAAACTCGTCCGGGTCCTTAGCCCCGTTAATCCGCAGGACGCGGACCTTTAGCCCGGCCTTCTCCAGCATGGGAATCGCCCGGCCAGCCGCCTGAACACCGGCCGCATCCCCGTCGTAGGCAATCACAACTTCCTTGGTAAACCGTGACAGGAGCTTGGCATGGTCAGCTGTCAGTGCAGTACCCAGACTGGCAACTGCACAGTCAAAGCCTGCCTGATAAAGTGCGATGGTGTCCATGTAACCCTCTGTGAGGACAATACGCCCCAGTTTCGTGGTCTTGGCAAGATTCAATGCAAAGAGATTTCGGCTTTTATTAAATACCGTGGAGTCCGGAGAGTTCAGATATTTGGGTTTGGCGTCTCCCAGCACGCGGCCGCCGAAGCCGATGACATCTCCCCTCAGGTCGATGATTGGAAACATGACCCGGTTTCGGAACCGATCATAGATGCCGCCCTTCTGGTTGCTCACAGCCAGCCCTGCATCCAATAGGTCCCGCTTGTCAAACCCCTTGTCAGCCATTGCCTTGATGAGCCCGTCCCAGCTCTCCGGGGCAAATCCCAGGCCGAAACGGGTCATTGTCCCTTTGGACAGGCCTCGACCACGCAGATACTCCAGGCCCTCCCTGCCCACAGGTAAGTGAAGCTGGCTGTGGAAATACCGAGCGGCCTCCTTGTTCAGGTTCAAAAGGCGAGCCCTCTGTCGTCGACTAGATTCGTCCAGGTCTTCCTCAGGAAACTCCATCCCCGCCCGCTTGGCCAAGAGACGAAGGGCGTCCACATAGGGCAGGTTTTCCAGTTCCATCACGAAAGAGATAACGCCTCCGCCCTTGCTGCACCCAAAGCAGTGGTAGATCTGCCGGTCGGGCAGCACATGAAAGGACGCCGTCTTTTCCCCGTGGAAGGGGCAAAGCCCCCAGTAACTCCCCCCTTTGGGAGAAAGTCTGACGTAATCTGAGACCACGTCAACGATATCGCTGCGAGCTACCAACTCATCGATAAATGCAGATGGGATCGCCATACCCTTCCCTCCTCTCAGGGGCCGGAATCCAGGTCATGGGAGTTTACTTCACAGACCAGGCCATAGGGACATAGGCTTCGCAGTATTTCTCCACTGCAAACTTGTCTGTCATGCCGGCAATATAGTCACAGACGGCCCGGTCGGCCCCCTCCCGTATACGGATATCCTGGTAATCCGGGGGTAGCCTATCCGGGTCTCTGCGATAGTATTCAAAGAGTCGTGAAATCATGTCCTGGGCCTTGGATTCCTCTCCTTTGGCAACAGGATTCCTGTACACAGCATCAAACATAAAGGCCCGCAGACGGGACATCGCACTGCCGCACTCCTCAGACTGGCAGATCCTATCTTTGCCTTGGCTGGCCCGGATGGCATCCGCCACCAGAGTGTTGATCCGTCCCCCGTGATCAAAGCCCAGGACCTGTGAGATGTCCAGAGGGATATCCATGGGATAGATAATCCCACCCCGCATGGCATCATCAATGTCGTGATTGATGTAGGCAATCTTGTCGGACAGGCGAACCACCTGGCCCTCCAGGGTCTCTGCGTGTTCGGGTCCGGTGTGGCACAGGATACCCCGGCGGACCTCATAGCAGAGGTTCAGGCCGTCTCCACCGTTTTCCAGGCGGTCCACCACCCGCAAAGACTGCTCATTATGGCGAAATCCCCCGGGCAGAATCTCGTTCAGCACCCGCTCCCCGGCATGGCCGAAGGGCGTGTGCCCCAGATCGTGGCCTAGGGCAATGGCCTCTGTGAGGTCCTCGTTCAGCAGGAGCCCCCGGGAAATCGCCCGGGCAATGCGGGCCACTTCCAGGGTGTGGGTCATGCGCGTGCGGTAGTGATCTCCCTCCGGCTGGAGAAAGACCTGCGTCTTATGCATCAGGCGGCGAAACGCTTTGGAGTGAACAATCCGGTCCACATCCCTCTGGTAGCAGGTACGGATGGCACAGGGCTCCATGGACCGAAGTCTTCCTTTGGTATTCACCGCCAAGGCGGCATAGGGTGATAGAGTCTGACATTCCCGTTTTTCTGTACTCTCTCTAAGTGTCACGGCTATCACTCCTCTCCGTAAATGGGGATATTTATGGGTTCAATAAGGTTATACGAAAAAACAAACGGAATTCCTGCCGGATTCAAAAAATTTTTCTCATCTTTCCGCGGGTCCCGCCCGGAAGACCTCTCCCAGCTTTTCCGCCGCAATCTGTCCAGCGGTAAGCTCGGTAACTCGGGCCTCGTAGTCCGCCCAGTTCTCCGCCGGGAGAAGCGCATAGAGTCGCACATCTGACCCGTACTCGATTTCTCCCAGGATCCCCTGAGCTGCGGCTACCTCCAACTTCATCCGCTCGAAGAGGCTATAGGGGCAACTGACAGCAGTCTCAACCCACTGACGGACCACAGCTATCCCGGACGCCTCCAATGTATCCTTTGCAGACTTGGTGTAGGCCCGGACCAAGCCACCAGTACCCAGAAGGATGCCTCCAAAATAGCGAGTGACCACACAACAGACATTCTCCACACCCTCTCGCTTGAAGACTTCCAGCATCGGCTGGCCGGCCGTCCCCTGGGGCTCTCCGTCATCGGAGTAACGGACGACATTTCCTTCCCGAATGATATAGCACCAGCAATTGTGCCGGGCATCATAGTATTGGGATCTCATCTCTGAAATTTTTTCACGGGCCTCCTCCTCGGTCTCCACCCGCCAGATATGGCCGATAAACCGAGACCTTTTTTCCGTGAACTCGGTCTCGCAGAACGCCTGGGCCGGAACATGATACTCTGCCATACTCAGTCCTCCCAAAAGTTTTTCGGTGACGTCCAGCCGTCGATGATGTAATCCTTCACCTGGCCCACCGTTTTCTCAGAGCAGACCGCCACTACCCGGATGGCCTCGTCATACTCCACGGATTCAACCTTAGCATCCCGATACAGTGCCTCCAGGATGCCCCCCTTGTCATATGGCAATGCCAGAGTGACCCGGTGAAATCCCTTGTCCAGCCGTTTCCCAATCTTGCCCAGGAGCTCGTCCAGGCCCTCACCTGTCCTGGCCGAGATAGATACGATATTCTCCCCGTGGGGGCGAATATCTCCCACATAGATATCGGACTTGTTGAATACGTCGATGCGGGGCGTGGCCTCGGCCCCTAACTGACAGATGAGCCGCTCCACCACATCCACCTGGTCCCGCCATTCAGGGTTGGATGCATCGATGACATGGAGGATCAGGTCAGCGTATGTCAACTCCTCCAGCGTGGCCTTAAAGGCCTCCACCAGATGGTGGGGGAGTTTTCGGATAAACCCAACAGTGTCCGAGATGAGGACGGTACAGGTATCCGAAATCTCCAATGTCCGTGTGGTGGTGTCCAGTGTGTCAAAGAGTCGGTTCCGGGCAGGAATGTCCGCATTGGTCAGTGCGTTGAGCAAGGTGGATTTTCCCGCATTGGTATAGCCCACGATGGCAACTACCGGAATCTCGTTCTTCTCCCGGCGGTCCCTCTGGACAGCCCGGACCCGGCGGACCTCGTCCAGGTCCTCGGCTAACTTGGCAATTTTCCGACGGATGTGTCGGCGGTCTGTCTCAAGCTGGGTCTCGCCGGGGCCACGGGTCCCGATGGGGGACTTGCCGCCGGATGCCGTCTGACGGACCAGATGCCCCCACATGCCCGTCAGGCGGGGAAGCAAGTACTTGTACTGGGCCAGTTCCACTTGGAGCCTGCCCTCCCTGGTACGGGCCCGCTGGGCGAAAATATCCAAAATCAGCCCGGCTCGATCAATAACCTGGACCCCGATCTCCTCGGTAAGGACTCGCTGTTGGGATGGGGACAGTTCATTATCAAAGACCACCAAATCAGCCTCCTGTGCCTCCACCAGTTCTCGGGTCTCAGACACCTTGCCCTCCCCGATAAAGGTGCGGGCCTCCGGCGTATCCCGGTTTTGAAGAATCATGCCCACGCTCTCGCCGCCGGCAGTCTCCACCAGTGCAGCCAGTTCCTCCAGCGATGTCTCACTGGCGTTATCTTCTCGGGGCAGACAGTTGGCGCTCAGGCCAACCAGGACCGCTCGGTTTCGGGATTCTTTGGTAAACTGTTCGCTCATGGCAGCCTCCTGATGGGTTACTCCTTCACCAGAATTTTGGTGATCTCCCCAATGTACATACGGTGGTAATCCTGCTTCTCATAATGCTCCAGGGCCACTGGATCCATATGGGCAGCCTCAAGATCATTCCAGTAAAGTTTTCTGCACACAAGAACCATATCGGCCTCTCGAATATAGGGGGCGTGCTCCCCCGCCATATCCACATGGAAACCGCAGTGGGAGAATTTATCCGCCTCCCTGCCGCTAACTCGACCACAGTAGGCCAACGCCTTTTTCCATTCCTCTCCAAAAAACGACAACGTAAAACAGGGCGCCGCTTCTAGAAATTCAAACGTATATCGCTGGGGCCTCACATAGATGGTGGCCACATTCTTATTCCAGAGGACACCCAGACCGCCCCAACTGGCAGTCATGGTATTGCAGTGGCCCTGGTCTCCGGCGGTGATTAACGTCCACCGATCGTCAAGCAAAGAAAAGACATTTTCACGCAGGTCTTTGGGTTGGAGTTCTCTAACCATGATTTTCCTCCTGTTCTATGTCCGAATGCATTCTCCGCAAAATTTTCGTCTGTGGTTCAAATTTCACTGCCGTATTTCCCCAAAGACAAATCCGGTCTGTTTTTGCGGAGATACAGCAGTAGGGAAGACCCGTTCCCTTCTTTAAGAAACATAAGCCTTCCCTGCTCTTTCGTTTCCGAATGGAAAAACCCGTGCCAAAAGCGGCACGGGTCCGAAGCCAGAATTATCAGTTTTCAAAACCGAACTTCTTGTTGAAGCGGCTGACGCGACCGCCAGTATCCACCATCTTCTGCTTACCGGTGAAGAAGGGGTGACACTTAGAGCAAACTTCTACGCGGATATCGCCCTTGGTAGATCTTGTCTCGATAACGTTACCGCAAGCACAACGGATTGTAGCCTGCTCGTACTTGGGATGGATGCCTTCCTTCATGAGTGTTCACCTCTTTCTGCATATCAAATAATAAATACGTCCTTAAAACGCATGTCATATCATAACACTTTTAGCTGGAAAAAGCAACTCTTTTTTTCGGAAATTTTTTGATTTCACTTAATCTGGTAGCATGACTCCCAGATTAGGCTGTAGGAACCACAAGATACGCCGGACGACTTTCTCTCCTGTGACCTGCTCCAGGGCATAGGAGTACGCCGACAGTTGCCCCCTGTAACTCTCAGCCCTCTCTTGGGCAGTGTCAGCCGTGACCCGGTCCGTCTTAAAGTCTACCAATGTGATGCCTTCGGGACCACGGAACCAGCAGTCAATGACCCCCTGAAGAAGGATGTTCTCCTCCTCACTGACTTCCGGATAGAAATGGAAGGCGGGTGCCAGAACCGAAAAGGGATACTCCCGGTACAGTTCCCCGCTGGCACGCATTTCCCTGCCAAGATCAGAGTCAAAGAACCGGAACACCGCTGTCACGTCCACGGTCCTGGCCTGTTGGTCGGTGATGTATTCCTCTGTCACCAGTCGGCCCAACTCCTCCCTCACCTCCTCCGGCGAGCCAGTTTGGGTCAGGCGGATGCTCTGCATAACCTGATGAAGGGCTGTTCCCTTCTGGGCCGGCGTGAGGCCCATGGCCTCCTGGGCAAACTGCGGCCGGCTGAACGGTCTTTGTTCCCGTTCCTCTCTCTGTCGGAGCCGGAAGACCCCGGCCCCTTCCTCACCCGTATCCTTCACCTGGGTGGCCGTCACTTTGGCAGGGGTGGCAGATGCACCCCTGTGAGGATACTGCCAGCGGAGCCTGTGAAGGATCTCCCGGTCACTAAGGATGCTCTTTTCTTCGATCTCTCCGGTCTTTGTCCGACGTATTGCCTCTTCCGAGACCGCCCCAGTGTGATACCGGATCTGCCAGGCCGGCCCAAGTGCCGCACAAAGCCGTGCCGGCTGATCAGCATCTGCCGCCTGGTAAAGTGCTGTACTCTCCGGTCTGCACATAGCAGACAGAATCACCCATTGACCTACGGAGTTACAGGAAGCCAACACGCGGGGGTCTATGGGGCTGGAGACCCGTTCCACTAGGCGTTTCAAATCAGCGGGCCCATGGCTCAGCGTATGCGTCATGATGAGCTTCTCCTTGGCTCGGGTCATGGCCACATACAGAAGGCGCATCTCTTCCGCCATCATCTCCTTTTTCAGGGTGAGGGCCACGGCCGTACGAGCTAGAGTAGAAAACTTCACCATAGTCTCACCGTCCAGTGCCTGAGGCCCCAGGCCAAGAGTGGGATGGAAGAGGACTTCCTTCTGCGTATCACCATAGTTGAACTTGCGGCCCAAACCACAGAGAAAAACCACCGGATATTCCAGCCCTTTTGATCCGTGGATGCTCTGAATCTTCACACCAGTCATGTCTCCAGAGGGCGTGGATGCCGATCTAATCCCGCCACTCTCCTGGACCCGTTCCAAGTGAAGGAGAAAACTGAACAAACCCTTGTGGCCAATTCCCTCAAAGCGGCGGGCAAGTTCGTAGAAAGCCAGCAGATTCTCCCGCCGCTTCTCACCTCCGGGCATGGCTGCAAAAATCTCCAGCAAATCTGTTCGGCGGTACAGACTCCACAGAAGTTGGTGACTACTCTGTTCACCAGAGGAAAACCGCAACGCATCCAAATCCCTGAGGAAGGATCGACAGTCCTCCATTCCCCGGTCCGCAGCGGCTCGAATCGCCGTATAAATGTCTCCCTCTGCCCCGGCGCGGATCTCTGCCAGCCGATCTCCAGTGAATCCACAAACGGGAGACCGCAGGACGGCCAGAAGTGGGATATCCTGCCGGGGATTATCAATAATCTGAAGCCAGGACAGTGCCACAGATATTTCGGTCGTACGAAAAAAGTCGCTCCCTTCCTCCGCCGACCAGCCGATTCCCTGCTCCTCCAGAGCCATAACATAGAAATGCCGCACCGGTCTGGGCGAACGGAGAAGAATGGCTACGTCATCCGGAGCCAGGGGGCGTGTTCCCCCTGCTCCGTTAGAGACCGGGAACCCGCTGCGAAGCAGCTCCGCAATCTGTTTCGCCACAAACCTGGCCTCCAAATAGTTTTTATTCTGCTTTCCCTCTATAAAGGCCGGATCCTCGCTGAAATCCAGCACATGGAGCTCTGCGTCATACCCCTCTCCCCCTGGGAATGTCCCACCGGGGTAGAGCGCATGGTCATCGGTATATTCCATTTCGCCCAGCTCCTGCGACATAATACTGCGAAAGAGATCGTTGGCTGCCTCCAGCACCTGTGGACGAGAGCGAAAATTTTTCGACATAGTGATTTTCCGGTCTTCCCCCTCTTCAGCCTCATGCCAGAGAGCAAAGTCCCGGTACTTTTGCAGGAAAATGGTGGGATCCGCCAGACGGAACCGATAGATGGACTGCTTCACATCCCCTACCATGAAGAGGTTCCGCCCTTCGTCAGACAAAGCCCTAAAAATGACATTCTGGACCTGGTTGGTGTCCTGATACTCGTCCACCATAATTTCTGCATACTGTCCACGCCACTGGCGGGCCAACTCCGTGGGCTCTCCCCGTTCATCCACCAGGAGACGTACGGCAAAGTGCTCCAGGTCCCCAAAGTCCAGCATAGACTTTCGACGTTTCTCCTGGCTGTAGGCCTCGGAGAAGTCCTCCACCAGACTAATGAGCCCGTGCATGGCAGGGCGCACCAAAGCCAGGTCGTCCAGCAGGCTCTGGCTGGGACTGTGAAACAACTTCTTTATTTCCTTTTTGCATCGATCCCAGATGGCTTTGATCTGCTCCTGGAGATCCGGATTCTCTACCCCCCGTGCGCTCTTCAGCCGTGGGAAGCTCACCGTTCTTTTGGCCATTTCGTCCCAGGTCCCATTCGCAGCCTGGGCCAAACTCTCCAAATCCTGACGGGCAGCTGACAGACTGCTCCCGTAGGCCCGGAGCAAGGTCTCGTCCTCCTGCGCCATCTGCCGGGCTCGGTCCAACTGTCCTACCCAATATACCGCAGTCTGGGCAACCTCTCCCATTAGGAGCCTGCCCCAGGGGGTTTCTCCCACGTCAGTGATACCATCCAGATTAAAAGAAGTCCGCTGTTCTTCCAGCCAGGCAAGAGGCTCCGGATGGCTCTGAATCCTGCTATAGATGTCCAGGACAATCTCCACAAGCTGCCTGTCATCCCGGCCGGCGGACAGCACATCCAGAAGGCTTGCAAACTCACCTTCCGGGTCAATGTCCTCATAGCGGCGCTCCAACACCTGATCCAGCGTCCGTGCCATGAGGACCTGCGTCTCTTCGTTCTCGCAAAGGGTAAAGTCCGCCGGCAGATCCAACAGATGCCCCCACTGACGCAGAAAGACTGTGCAGAAGGCGTGGATGGTCGAAATCTGTGCCCGGTAAATCAGGGCTGTCTGCCGCCTCAGATGGGCGTTCTCCGGCTGTTCAGCCAGCGCCTCCCCAATCTCTTTTGCGATACGTGCCCGCAGCTCCTCAGCTGCCGCCCGAGTAAAGGTGATGATAAGGAACTCATCGATGTTTTTACCCTCGTTCTGGATTCGGTCCATCAGCCGTTCCACCAGAACACGGGTCTTGCCAGAGCCTGCAGCTGCTGAAACCAACAGGCCGCCCCCCCGGTTCCTGACCACCGCCTCCTGTTCAGGTGTCCGCTTCATGGCCATGGTCCTCGCCTCCTTCCTCCTCCTGTGCCAGCCAGCCCCAGAAATCGGTATTCTTCACTGTTGGGATCCAACGCACTCTGTCCTGTTTCTCCTCAAACTGGCAGGCCCGGAAGTACTCACAATACTGGCATGCGTTCTGTTGCGGGCCCCTCCAGAAAGGGTCTGCGTCGATGTTGCCGGCCGCAATCTCCCGGCAGATCTGCTTCAAGATTCCCTGCGTATGCCGCTTCAGTCGTCCCAGCTTTTCTGCGCTTACCAGAGCCTCCCCGGAAATAGCCCCCGTTTTTGCACTCACCTTTAGGGGAAGGAATCGTATTCCCTCCTGGGCGTGCTCCATAGCTTCCAGCACCTCGGGATTGTCCAGAACAAGCCCTTTCCGAACCAGCTCGCTGTCCAGCTTTTGCTGGCGGGCGCTTTCCTCCATGTCCCTGCTTCCGGCGATTACTGCATCCCGGGCAGGCAGGTAGAGGACCCCAGCTGAAACGGGATCCCGTCCAAAAACAATTCTCCCTGTGTCCTCCAGTGTAAACAGATACAGCAGCATCTGCAGGCCCAAACCGTTCCAGATATCTGTCAGATCAAAGGATTTTCTTCCTGTCTTATAATCCACCACCCGCAAATACAGCCGGTCATCCTTTACCCAACCGTCTACTCGGTCGACGAAGCCGGAAACCTGAAGGGTGACCCCATCCTCCCGGAACTGCACCGGAGGCAACTCTTTGCCGTAACCAAAGCCCAGTTCGAAAGCGATGGGCTGGAAATCCGAGGACCTCAGTTCTGCAATCACATTGTCCACCACTGACTGCAGGCCTTTTTGCAGACGGAGGAACAGATACTTGAATCGGGGCGTCTGGTGCTCCATTCCCCCCAGTTCGGTCATCACATAGTCCTTCACAGTAGCCCGGGTCAGTGCTCGAATCTCCTCATCCGTGCAGGACTTCACGCCGCCACGGTCTTTCACTGCCCTGAGGACGTG
>JABUSR010000178.1 GCA_021442645.1 Ruminiclostridium sp. | reverse complement strand
TGGGAAGGGTAAAAATAGAGAGGCGCAGCATGGCTACGCCTCTTTGTCAGTATACCCACGACCCGAGTATGATTCCCGCAAGGGCTACTGCGGTCATGATAATTTCCAGCAACGTATAAACCCAATCCTTAATCTCATCTTTTCGTTGCTGCTTGCGTACTTCCTCCCAGTAGACTGGTTTCGCGTGGAGCCTCTGCTCGAGCACGTACTCCAGATCCTTTTCCATCTCGTCTTCCGGGAGTTCCCAATACCGTTCCCATCGTTCCTTTTCTGTAGAATACATTTGCTACCTCCCCTGGAATCAGATAGGTCGTTACGTTTTCTGACTTGTTTGGTTTCATAGCAAGCCCGTCGTTCCGGGAATGCTGATATTACTGTACTCAGGGTAATCCAACCATCCCTTCCTGTCAAGGAATTTATCACTACTGTGTTGCAGGGCAGATCTTCCGGTTGCATTTGGCCGGGTTCGCAGTATAATAGGGGAGGAATCCCTATGGGTTTCCTGATTTGGAGGAAATGAGGTGGCGCAGCTTTGGTGCAGGAAATTATGAAGGATCCGATTTTTCTGGCCATACCGTCGGAACCCGCCACAGAGGCGGACCTGCAGGTAGGTCGGGATCTGCTGGACACCCTGGCCGCCCATGCAGAGGGCTGTGTGGGGATGGCGGCCAACATGATCGGCATCTCCAAGCGGATTATCGTCTTTGATAACGAGGGGACCTATATGGTCATGTACAACCCGGAGATCGTAAAGCAGTCTGACCGTTACGAGGCCGAGGAGGGGTGCCTGTCCCTGGAGGGGCGGAGGAAGGCCATTCGCTACCGCTCCATCAAGGTAAAATACAAGAACGAGGCCTTCCAGACCCGGTTTAAGACCTATACCGGCTGGGCGGCTCAGATTATCCAGCACGAGATCGACCACTGCAACGGCATTTTAATTTGAGTGAATAAATCAGCGGCGCGGAGAAACGTCTCCGCGCCGCTGGTTTGTCTTTGTATATGGGTATCGATGGGATCAATACGCCAGATTCACCCGGACATCATCCGGGGTGACACTGTTTTGGATCAGCCCCTGGGAGAGCATCCAGTCGATATTTTCCTGCCAACAGGCGTCCGTCTGGGTCAGGAAGGCGGCCTCTGCGCTCTCCATCATGGGCAGGAGGGCCTCCATGCTCTTGCGCTCTACCGTCTCAGACAGAGGGAAATTCTCCTCGTTCTGGTTGGCCAGGAGGGTTGCCAGGGCGGCCTCGGGGTCTGCCTTCATGTCGGCGAAGCCCTTAGCACAGGCCCGCAGGAAGGCACTGAGGACATCGCTCTCCTCGTTAATCATCTTGTCGTTGGCCAGGAAGACGCCCTCGTAATAGGTGGGAACGCCGTAATCGTCCAGGTTGAACCAGCTTACGTCAAAGCCCTCTTCCTCCATCTGGGGCACCTCGTGGTTGATGAAGCATCCGATGGTGGCATCCACATTGCCGGTGGTCATGGAGCTCATCAGGTCAAAGCCCACGTCGACCAGGGTCACATCGCTATAATCAGCTCCCACGTACTGCATCACACTGCGGACCAGTGCCTCGGAGAGCTCTGTGCTGGCGTAGCCAATGGTCTTGCCGATCAGGTCTTCGGGGGAGTTGATATTCTTTTCGGCCAGGGAGAGGAAAATATTCAGGGGCTCCTGGACAACGGCGCCGATGGACTTTACGGGGACGTTTTGGTCGGCACGGGCCTGGATGATGTCCTGCTGATAGTACAGGCCGATGTCTGCCTGACCAGCGGCCACCAGGGAGATGGCATCGTTGGCGTTGGAGGGGAAGCGAATGTTGACATTCAGGCCCTCTTGCTCAAAATAGCCCTTCTCCATGGCCACATAGAGGAAGGAGTGGAGGGCGTTGGGGTACCAGTCTAGGACCACGTCCAGCTCGCGCAGCGCATCGCCGGTGGTATCGGTCTCGTCGGTGGAGGCAGTGCCGCCGCAGCCGCACAGCAGCAGGGCGAAAATAACAAACAGAGAGAATAAACGTTTCATAGGTAAGATCCTTTCTATATGGAAGTCAGATGATTATCAGAATTCACCCCGCCAGCGCACCACACGCTTTTCAATCAGGGAGATGATGGCCACGGCCAACATGGCCGCCACGGATAGCAGCAGGATGGGGGCAAAGACCCCGGCGCCGTCCAGCTGGGTCATCATACGGCGGGAGAAATAGCCCAGGCCGCTCTGGGCGCCCAGCCACTCACCGATGGCGGCACCGATGATGCTCATAGGGATGGCCATTTTGATGGCGGAGAAGAAATAGGGCAGGGTGCAGGGCACCTTGATTTTCAG
Source organism: Ruminiclostridium sp. (assembly GCA_021442645.1). Taxonomy (GTDB): domain Bacteria; phylum Bacillota; class Clostridia; order Oscillospirales; family Oscillospiraceae; genus Evtepia. The sequence continues at coordinate 10,088 of JABUSR010000178.1, read as the reverse complement.
GAAGATGTCCCGTTTACTTGCCCCGTAAGTCAGCAGCAACTCGGACATCTCCACCTTGGCCGACTGCAGCCCGTCATACACCGTGATAGTAATGGGGAAGAAGGTTATAAGGACGGTCACAAGAACCTTGCTCCAGATGCCATAGCCGAACCAAAGCACGAAAAGGGGGGCGATGGCGGTAGTGGGGACGGTCTGGGAGGCCACAACCACCGGGTACAGGGCTTTCTGCCAGAAGGGGCTGGCGTCCATGAGAATGGACAGCCCCAGGCCAAGAACCAGGGAGAGGAGCAGGCCCACCAGGGTTACCAGCATGGTGGCCGGGAGGTGGACAGTCAGCAGAACCACCCGCAGCTCCCAGCACTTCTGCAGAATCTGAATGGGCGTGGGTAGGATGTAGGCGGCGTCCACCTTCATGGCGCCGAACTGCCAGAGGATCAGCAGAAAGAAGAGGAAAATCAGCGCGGGCAGATTGCTTCGGTTGGCTTTTTTCATTCCTTCACCTGCTTTCTCAGCAGCGTCACCAGTTCCTCCCGCAGTTCTACGATCTCAGGCCGGGTCAGGTCATGGCGGTTCCGGGGGTAGTCCAGGGGGACTGGGATCTCACGAAGGGTGCGGATGGGGGTGGACTCTACCACCAGCACGCTGGAGGAGAGGAACAGGGCCTCCTCCACGTCGTGGGTGATAAAGAGGATGGTCTTCTTATGCCGCTGCCACTGGTCCAGCAGCCACTCCTGCATGGAGATACGAGTGAGGAAGTCCAGGGCAGAGAATGGCTCATCCAGGAGGAGAAGGTCACTCCCAGTGAGCATGGTCCGGGCAAAGGCAGCCCGCTGACGCATACCGCCGGAGAGCTCCACTGGAAACTTGTCCATGCAGCCTTCCAGCCCAACTTCTGCCAGGGCGGCGGCAGCACGATCCCGCCGCTCCTTTTTGGAAAATCCGCGGCGGATCTCCAGGGGCAAAGCCAGGTTTTCTCCTACGGTGCGCCAGGGGAATAGCATGTCCTTCTGGGGCATATAGCCGCAGTACTGCTTCTGGACTGCGATGGATTGCCCACCTACCCGGATGGTGCCGGATTTGGGCGGGAGCAGACCGTTAATCATGCGGAAAATGGTGCTCTTACCGCAGCCGCTCACCCCCAGCATGCAGTGGAAGGAGCCGGGCTCCACAGAAAAGGAGAGCTGGTCGATGATGTGAAAGTCCTCCCCGGGATATTGGTAACAGACCTGATTAAAGTCAAGAATACTCATGGGCGCATCTCCCAGGACATATCCCAGAAGCCCAGCTCGTAGCGGCTGCAGTTCACAAATATGTCGGTCAGATAGGCCAGCTGTGCCGCGTTTGCATCGGCAGCCAGCCGATCCATCAGGTCAATGAGGGCCTGGTTGCAGGCGGTGTATTCGGTAGAGCAGTACCCCTGGACCCACTCGCCGTAGAAGGGATGCTCTGCCGCACCTGGCAGCTTGGCCAGGGCCTGACCGATTTCCGCATAGCTCCAGGAACAGGCCAGGATGGCGGAGACGATTTCCATGGGCCCGCCGTTTTGGGCCACAGAGAGCATATAGTTGGTGTAGGAGAGGTTATCAAGGGCAGGCTTGCTCTGCAGGACCTGCTCCTCTGTGATGCCCAGACGGGCCATATAGGCCCTGTGGATGTTCATTTCGCCGTCCAGGATGGCATTCACGTTTTGGGCAAAGGTCCGCATGAGTGCGGGCTCACGGGCCTTTACCACACCCAGGGCGAACACCCGGGCGTAGTCAAACAGGTAGAGATAATCCTGCAGCATGAAGTACCGGAACTTTTCCACAGGCAGGGAACCGTCCCCGATGCCGGTGACAAAAGGATGCGTTAAACAGGCCTCCCACACGGGGGCAGCGGCTTCGCGGAGACGGGCGGAGAAGGGGCTTCCCATATCAGCCTACCTCCTCAACAAACGTGCTGCGCAGGTCGAACAGGTGGTTCATGGGCCCGCGGCCCTGCCCAAGGTCCAAACCGGCCGCTAGGGCACCGGAGATGTAAGCCTTGGCCCGGCGGACGGCTTCCTCCAAATCCATCCCTTTGGCCAGGTTGGAGGCAATGGCGCTGGAAAGGGTACAGCCGGTGCCGTGGGTGTTGGGGTTGTCGATCCGCTCACCCCGGAACCACCGACCGGCGCCGTCCTTCCAGAGCAGGTCGTTGGCATCGTTCAGGTTGTGGCCTCCTTTACAGAGAACCGCGCAGTGGTACCGCTGGCTGATGAGCCCGGCGGCAGACTCCATGTCCTCGGGACTTTTAATTTTCATACCGGAGAGGATCTCGGCCTCCGGGATGTTGGGGGTCACCACCTCTGCCAGGGGCAGAAGCTGGGTCTTCAGAGCCTCCAAGGCCTCGTCCTTCAGCAGCTTGCTGCCGGAGGTGGAGACCATAACAGGGTCTACCACGATGTGGTGTGCTTTGTATTGCCGGAGCTTTTGGGCAATGACCTCGATAAGAGCGGTATTGGATACCATGCCGACCTTCACCGCATCGGGAAAGATATCGGAAAACACGGCGTCCAGCTGCGCAGATAAAAACGCAGGACTTGCCTCTGAGATGTCTGTGACGCCGGTCGTATTTTGGGCTGTCAACGCTGTAATCGCGCTCATGGCATAGATGCCATGGGCGGACATGGTCTTGATGTCAGCCTGGATACCGGCGCCTCCGCTGCAGTCACTGCCAGCGATCGATAATGCTTTTTTCATTCAAATACTCCTTTCGAATTTCAGCATTATTTTTGTAGAGCGACAGAAAGTGGTGCCCCCGATCTGCCGCTGGAAACTCAGCCTGTGACCAGGCTGAGGGCTTCCCGTTTCAGTTGTTCTGCCGCCAGGCGGATATCCTCAGCAGCAAAAAGGGCAGACACCACGGCCACGCCGTGGATGCGGCTTCCCTTCAGCTCCGCCATATTCTCCCGGGTGATGCCGCCAATGGCCACCGCCGGGATGGAGACGGAGGAACAGATCTCGTTGAGCTGTTCGTTGGTGATACGGATAGCATTTTTCTTAGTTGGGGAGGGGAAGACTGCGCCCACACCCAGATAGTCGGCTCCGCTTGCTTCTGCCAGCCTGGCCTGGGTCACAGTCTTAGCCGTGGCCCCGATGATAAAATCTCTGCCGGCCACCTTGCGGATCTCGGCGACGGGGGCGTCCTCGATGCCCACATGGACGCCGTCGGCGCCGCTCCGCAGAGCTACCTCAACATTATCGTTTATGATGAAGGAAACCTGATATCGGCGGCACAGCTCTCGTACTTGGATGGCCTCCCGCAGGAAGGCTTCCTGATCCAGATCCTTTTCCCGGAGCTGGAGAAATGTCACACCACCCCGCAGGGCGTCTTCGATCTGCTCCAACAGGGTCTGTCTGCCGGTCCAGGATCGGTCGGTGACAGCATACAGGAGCAGTTGACTTTTACGGATGGCCACAGTGGTCACCTGCCTTTTTCAGGGTGTGAAGGAGGCCTGCCGGGTCCTGGCACTGCATGAATCCGCTCATGAGGCAGGCGCCCCGGGCACCGGCCCGAGCCACAGCCTCGAGATTGTCCGCAGAAATGCCGCCAATAGCATAGACTGGGAGGGGGACTGCCGTACATACATCCTTCAGGAAATCCAAACCGCGGCCGGGCAGCCCGCGTTTGCAGTCTGTTTCAAATACATGACCCGCTGTCAGGTAGGTACACCCAAGGCGCTGGGCCTCCAGGGCCTCGGGTACGCTGTGGCAGGAGGCACCGATGATGCGAAAGCGGGATTTCTGCTCCTCGTTCAGGGTGCGAAGTACAGGCAGGGGCAGGTGGATGGCGTCGGATTCCAGGTCTAAGGCGACTTGGGGAAAGCTGTGCAGGATACAGGGAACCTGGTGCCTGGCGCAAAGTGCCAGGACATCTCGGGCCAGGTCACGGTAATCCGCTTCCTCCAGGTCCTTTTCCCGCAGGATGATTCCGTCAGGTCCTGCAGCGGCGATGGCCTCCATTTGCCGGAGGAAATCCCCCTGGCAGAGGGAGCGGTCTGTTACACAAATGATGTTAAACATAGAGATAGTCATTCAGGACGGGCTGGAGGCCCTCCTGGGAGATGTCCTGATACATGGTGTCAAAGCTGCGGGCGTCGTCGATCTCAAACTGCTCGTCGCCCTGGTCGGTGTCGGCATCCTTACCGGTGTACTTGCTCTCATGGTCGCCGATGCCGGTAGAGACACCGGCGGAAACCTTGGTGGCGGCAATCTTTACGATGCCGTTGCGGAACCGAGCGCTCTCCCGGGAAGAGACGGTAATACCCACAAAGGGAAGGAAAATACGATAGGCGCAGAGGACCTGGCAGAGCTGGGTCTCACCTACATCCAGCGGATTGATTTTGTCGTTGTTGATGATGGGCCGAAGTCTGGGGCAGGAGAGGGACATCTCCGCATGGGGGTACTTCCTCTGGAGGTAATAGACGTGGAGGGCACTGGCCAGGGCGTCCTTGCGGAAGTCCGAGAGGCCCAGCAGGGCAGAGAAAGCGACGCCCCGCATACCACCCATGAGAGCCCGCTCCTGGGCGTTGAAGCGGTAGGGCCAGACTCTCTTATGGCCCAGGAGGTGGAGGGTTTCATACTTGTCCGCATCATAGGTCTCCTGGAACACGGTGACATAGTCGGCACCGCATTCGTGGAGATAGCGGTACTCTTCAACATTTACGGGGTAGATCTCCAGCCCCACCATGCGGAAGTACTTCCGGGCCAGCTTGCAGGCCTCGCCAATGTACTTCACATCGCTGTGGGCCCGGCTCTCGCCGGTGAGGATCAGGATCTCCTCCATGCCGGAGTCTGCGATGACTTTCATCTCGTGCTCGATCTGCTCCATGGTGAGCTTGACCCGGCTGATGTGGTTATAGCAGTTAAAGCCGCAGTAGACGCAGTAATTCTCGCAGTAGTTGGCAATATAGAGAGGGGTGAAGAGATAGACCGTATTGCCGAAATGCTTGCTGGTCTCAGTTCTGGCCTTCTGGGCCATCTCCTCAAGGAAGGGCTCTGCAGCAGGGGAAAGCAGTGCCTTAAAATCCTCTAAAGTACAGGTGTCGTGGTCCAGGGCAGCCCGCACATCCCGGGCGGTGTACTTGGTATAATCATAGGCTTCCATCTGAGCGATGACGTTGGCGCAGACATCGGACTGGATCTCTTCCATGCCGGGTAGATAGGCCATGTGGTCCTTCCGGGTGGAGGGATCCTTCTCCAGGCTGTGCTTTTTTGCCAGGGCCTCCGGGGACAGTTGGTCGGAGTCAACAAAAAACAGATTTTCCACAGTCACACCCCTCAGTCATGCAGAAAGCCCGTAAGGGGATCGGAGGCAGAGGCACCCCGGACCAGCACGCGGCCAAGACCGGAAAGATAGGCCTTGCGCCCTGCTTCAATGGCCTGCCGGAAGGCGGCCGCCATCATGGGAAGGTCTCCGGCGGTGGCCAGGGCGGTGTTTGCCATGATAGCCGCTGCACCCATCTCCATAGCCTCGCAGGCCTGGGATGGTCTGCCTATGCCCGCGTCCACGATGATGGGCACGTCAATCTCGTCCACCAGGATCTGGATGAATTCTTTGGTGGCCAGACCCTTGTTGGACCCAATGGGGGAGGCCAGGGGCATCACGGTAGCGGCACCTGCGTTCACCAGGTCACGGGCTACATTCAGGTCCGGATACATATACGGCATGACCACAAACCCCTCCTTGGCCAGAATCTCCGTGGCTCGGATGGTCTCGTAGTTGTCAGGAAGAAGGTATTTGGAGTCCCGCATAATCTCCACCTTGACGAAATCACCGCAGCCCAGTTCCCGTGCCAGACGGGCGATGCGGACGGCCTCCTCAGCGGTACGGGCGCCGGAGGTGTTGGGAAGCAATGTCACACCCTTGGGGATGTAGTCCAGGATGTTCTCATGCTCCTTCGTGTTTGCCCGGCGGACGGCCAGGGTAATGATCTCCGCCCCGGCATCCCGCACGGCGGCTTCAATGAGTTTCAGGGAGTACTTCCCGGAGCCCAGGATAAAGCGGGACTGGAATTCGTGCCCGCCAATAATCAGCTTGTCATTGTTCTGCATAGTAACTGCCTTCTTTCATTAGACATCATATTCTTCTGCCAGGATGCGGAGCACAGCATGGGCCTGGTGTGCAGCGCACAGCGTGACCCGGGAGGACACCAGACACATCCCATCGTTTACATCGCTGACGCCATCCCCACAGAGGTAAAAATGACGGGTAAGTCTTCTCGTCTGTATGGTGTTGGCCTGTCCCAGACCGGCCATGCCGGAGGCAGAGACTAGATACCGGCCCGGCATGGTCTCCAGCACGCAATTGACCAGCATGGCCTTGGCCTCTGCACTGTCAAAGGCCTCGCAAATCACATCGGCCGGGGCAAGGAATTCACGATAGTTTTCCTCTGTGACCCTTTCCGTAATGGTGGTCAGACGGATATAGGGGGAGATGGTTCTTAAGGTATCGGCCAGGGCCTCTGTTTTGTACTGGCCCAGCTGGGCCAGCATATATTGCTGGCGGTGGAGGTTTGTGATGTCCACCCGGTCGAAATCAATGAGAATCAGGTGGCCGACCCCGGCCCGGGCCAAAGAGAGGGCGATGTTGGAGCCCAGACCGCCCAGACCACAGATAGCTACCGTAGCTGCAGACCATTTGTCCTGCCGTTCTTTCCCGTGCCGAGCCTCCAGGGCTGCCTGCAACTCTTCTTTTGTGGGGACAGGCATTCAGCCACCCCCCACAAAGCCGACAATCTCCACGGTGTCTCCGTCCTGTAAAACCGTGGTCTCGTATTCGGATTTAAATACGATATCGCCGTTTCGTTCCACAGCAATGCGCTTGGGGTCAAAGTCTGTGGTCTCCAGATACTGGGCTATTGTCTTTTGGTCGGCATCAACGCTGACGCCATTAATCTTGATCATGGTGCCACCTCCCGAATAAAAAAGGGAAGCTACCGATTTGGTAACTTCCCGCTAACTTCATGCGTTTGCTGAAACGAATCCCTACGTTGGCATTATCCAAATCAGGTTTATGGGTCGAAGGTAAGACCTTCCTCTCAGCCTGTTAAACAAGCTCCCCGCTGTTTAGTTTTTTTGATTATACACCTGCGGCCAACGGAGCGCAAGGGCTCTGCAGCCAAATTTTCGCCTCAGAGAGAAAAAAGCCGTTCTGCATTTTTATGGGCAATCTTTTCCTTATCGCTGGGATGAATCGGGGCATTTTCTATGAAGTCCCGGGCCCCTTCATTGCCCAGGAAGGGGAAATCTGCGGCGTGCAGGATCCGGTCAGATCCTACCACCTGGAGAGTGAACTGTAGCTGGGGAATGTCAAAGATCCCGCCGGGGGTCACATAGATGTGCTCCCGGAATGTCTCAGTGATGGTCCGCGTCAGCCCTGTGACCTTTTGGGGGAGGGCCTGGTCCAGCCGGGAGAGGTAGAAGGGGACCATCTCCCCCCAGTGCCCGGCAATGACCTGCAGACGGGGATGCCGATCAAAGGCACCGGACAGAATCATCCGCAGGAGCTGGACACCGGTCTCATGGTGCCAGCCCCAGCCATAGAGGGAAAGCCGTGCGCTGAGCTGCTCACCCAGGCCACTGTAATAGAGTTCCTGTACCTGTTCCATGGTGGCCGAGGGATGAATGTAAATGGGAGTATTCAGGGCCTGGGCGGCCTCCAGAATGGGGGAAAACCGGCGGTCATCCAGAAACTCTACGCCGCCGGACGGACGGCCCGCAAGAATGGCCCCTTTAAACCCCAGTTGGTTCACAGCCCGATCCAACTCTGCGGCGGCTGCCTCTGGGTCAGACCAGGGAAGGACAGCCAGGGCAGAAAACCGGTCGGGATGGCAGGAAACCGCCTCAGCCAGATAGTCGTTGGCATCCCGAACCACAGAAGCACCTTCAGAAGTTGGCAGACGCTGGGTCTGCATGGGGCAGGAGACTACCTGCATGGTGATGCCATGGGCGTCCATGTCTGCCAGACGCTTTTCTCCCAGATCCAGATACAACTCCATATCCGGCTGGAAAGGTAAGTCCGGGGTAGTTGCGGCGGCACTTTTTACTGCATCCGGGTTGGGGTATTTCTGCAGCACCTTTGCTAGCAGGGGGATCGCAATGTGTTCTTCGGTGGTAATCAGCTTCATATGAAGATTCCTTTCCATCTGGGATTAAATCGGTGAAAAGCCGTTGCCAACCGGCTCCCAATAGAAGTATAATGGAAACAATCGCAGTGCGCAACGCTGAAAACGGAGGGAAACCGTGAATAATACCATTGATCTTCACATGCACAGTGCGGCATCTGATGGTACAGATGCCCCGGAAGAACTTGCGGCACAGATTCGCCGGGCCGGCCTTCGTGTCTTTTCCCTGACAGACCACGACACCCTGGATGGATGCATCGTCCTGATGGACCACCTGCCGGAGAACCTGACTTTTATTCCCGGCATCGAGTTCTCCTGCATTGCCCAGGGGAAAAAGTGCCACATCCTTGGTTACGGCTATGACCCGAAAGCTCCCTCTATGGCGCAGGCCCTAGAGGCTGGGAGGGCCCTCCGTATGGAAAAACTCAACCGACGGCTCCGCCACCTGGACATGGTGCACGGCATCCGATTTTCCGGGGAAGATCTGGACTGGCTTTTCAGCCTTAACAGCCCGGGAAAGCCCCATCTGGCGCAGCTTATCGTCCGCCACAACAGGGCAGAGAACGCTGAGGAGGCCATCCGCACCTATATTGACGGCTGTAAGGGCGGCGATGACCGAATCGACGCAGAACTTGCCATCCGCGGCATTTTGGAGGCGGGCGGAATCCCGGTCTGGGCCCATCCCTTGGGCGGAGAGGGAGAAAAGCATATCTCTGGTGATGAGTTTTCTGCTCGTCTCCGGATACTGATGGGCCTGGGCATTCAGGGCCTTGAGTGCTTCTATTCCCGGTATACCAGGGAAGAGGAGGCTTTTCTTCTGCAGGAAGCCCAACGGCACAACCTCCTCGTGAGCGGCGGAAGTGACTACCACGGAACGGCAATGGATATTCCCCTGGGAATGCTCAGCTGTTCCGGACAGACTGTGCAGGCGCATGACCTGACGATTTTAGAACGGTTTGCATGATAAAAACGGAGGATGCCGTTGCCTCCGTTTTTATATTTCAACATTTTTGACTTGATCAGGGGCTGCATATTGCACAGGCCGAGTAACCACGGTCCAAAAGCTCGCCCCGGTCCCCTGTGTAGAGCTCTTTGTTCTTTTCGGCGAGTTTTTGCGCACCGGGGCAGTCGGGCTCGTGAAATTTCATACTGTTCGTATTAAGCACGTACTCCTTCATTTCGTCGGGAACAGGGTTGTCACTCTCCAGCCAACTGTCACCGTCAGTATAATCAATGATTACGCCGGGCTGGACATTATAGCAGTAGACATTGAAACAAATAGCTTCTCCGCCGTCCTCCACGGACATTGCCTCTAGCAGTACGCCCCGGGCAACCAGTTCGCTCCCCTCAAAGATTGGGGTGGCACGATAGAGCACATGGTTTCCCGTCTCCTTTACATAGTCGGCCACCATATTTTCAAAGGGTAGCATCCCTTCCACATTCATGTACCGGGTGCCGGTGATGAGGTTCTGATTGTTCGAGTTTTCCCCTGTTAGCTGGAAACCGATGAGATGACAGCGGTTGTAGAGGTATCTCCCGTTGACGCAGTCATACTTTACCGTCTGCCAACCGGTAGGTTTCACCTGGCCGATGCCCTCACGCTCTTCTGTTGGCATGATATCTGTTCCTACGCAGGCCATGGTGACGCCACACCGGTTCAGGATGTCCAGCTCGCTGTAGGTTTCGTAGGAAGTCGTGGTCAGGTCATCCTCTTCGAAAAAGGGGAGGTTTCCGTTGACCGCTACATAGGGAGCACCGGAATAGGCGGGGATGGTATCCAGGGAAATATCAGGTGCAGGGGGCCCGTAGTAATACTCTGTGCAGGCGGACAGTGGTATACAGAGGCAAGCCAGCAATAGGATGAGGGCAGATTTCAGCTTTTTCATGGCAGATAGACCTCCTCCGTTATGGTTTTATGGGAGGAACCGGGGAAGTCCGTTTT
>JABUSR010000089.1 GCA_021442645.1 Ruminiclostridium sp. | reverse complement strand
GCCGTGAAATTTCACGGCGCTCTGAAAATACACAGAAGCAACAGATTCATTTTCCTTCACAGGGATAGCGCATTTTTGATAATCAGGGCTTCGCGGACCTTCTCCGCAATGCCTTCAGAAGTTATACCATAGGCCTCAAGCACTTTCTGCGCAGCACCGGAACGGCCGAACTCATCCTCAACACCGTGACGAATTACAGGCACGGGGCAGACTGAAGAAAGATACTCAGATACAGCGCTGCCCAAGCCGCCCACGATATTCCCCTCCTCAGAGGTAACGATGCAGCCGGTCTCTCGGGCTGCGGCCAGGATGATTTCCTCATCCAAAGGCTTGATGGTATGCATATCAATGACCCGGACGGAGATATCCTCCGCCTCCAGAAGCTCGGCGGCCTTGAGTGCCATCTGTACATTCATACCCACGGCTACTACGGTAACGTCCGCTCCGTCCCGGACGAGGGCGCCCTTGCCCAATTCAAACTTGTAACCCTCCAGCGTATCGGTAACAGTATCCACCGCCAGGCGGCCCAGGCGCATATAGGCGGGGCCGTCATAGGCCACCAGAGCTTTCACAGCCTCCCGCATCTCATTGCCGTCGCAGGGGCACAGGACGGTCATGTTGGGGATGGTCCTCATGATGGCCAGGTCCTCAATGCACTGATGGGTGGCGCCGTCCTCCCCCACGGACAAACCGCCATGAGAACCAATCACCTTCACATTCAGGCCGGGATAGGCCACACTGTTCCGCACCTGCTCCCAGGCACGTCCAGCGGAGAACATAGCGAAAGAGTTCACAAAGGGCTTCTTACCAGAGGCCGCCAGTCCAGCGGCAACGCCCACCATGTTGGCTTCGGCAATGCCCATGTTGAAGAAACGGTCGGGATAGGACTTCCCGAAGTCCTTGGTCATAGTAGATCCGGACAGGTCAGCATCCAGAACCACCAGATTGGGCTCCTGGTCAGCCAGTTCCACCAGCGCCTTACCATAAGCGGCACGCGTTGCGATTTTTTCAGCCATCTTACATGCCCTCCTTCTCTTCCAGGGCAGCCACCAACTCAGCCCGGGCTTTTTCATATTGCTCTGCATTGGGAGCCTTTCCGTGCCATCCAGCGTCGTTTTCCATGAAGGAGACACCTTTGCCCTTTACTGTCTTTGCCAGAATCACGGTGGGAGCCCCGACATTAGTCTTCGCTTGGGAGAATGCAACAGAAAGAGCCTCAAAATCGTGGCCGTCAGCCTTGATGACATTCCAGCCAAAGGCCTCCATCTTCTTGTCCAAGGGCTCCGTGGGCATCACATCGGTAGTCTTGCCATCAATCTGGAGCCCATTCACATCGATGACGGCACAGAGATTATCCAGCCCATACTTGGCGGCACTCATAAAAGCCTCCCATACCTGGCCCTCCTCAATCTCGCCGTCGCCCATGACGGAATAGATCCGGTAGGCCTTCTTGTCCATCTTGCCAGCCAGGGCCATACCCACAGCGGCAGAAATGCCCTGACCCAGGGAACCGGTAGACATATCCACACCCTTCACATGGCGCATCTCCGCATGGCCGGACATATGACCGTCAATACTCCGGAAGAGTTTCAGATCCTCCTCAGGGAAGAAACCCTTCTGAGCCAGGATTGGGTACAGTGCCGGCGTGCAGTGTCCCTTTGAGAGAACAAAGCGGTCCCGCTCGGGATCAGCAGGGTTCTTGGCGTCCACGTTCATCACATCAAAATATAGGATGGTGAGGATATCCAGGGCAGAGAAAGATCCGCCCAGATGGCCGGACGCACAGTTATATACCATGTCCAGCCCCAGAAGCCGCCCCTTGGCTGCGACGACCTCCAGAGTATGCAAATCTGTTTTCATATCGTTGCCTCCTCAAATCGGATCGTAAATGCACATAAGCGAGTATAGTTTACCATGGAAATTTTCTCAGGTCAATTCTCTTTCTCCCTTGCTTTTCTCTTTTCCTTCCTTTATAATAGACCCGGTCCGTATCCGGGTGTAGCGAAGGTGGTATCGCGCTTGATTTGGGTTCAAGAGACCGGGCGTTCGAGTCGCCCCACTCGGACCATTACGCCGCTGAAGTCTGTAACTTCAGCGGCGTTTTTTGTCCGTTTCACTGTTCCTCCATCGCACTCCGTGCATCCCTGTCTCCGGCGCCTGACTCCTGCCACACATCGACATAGAGAACATCAGTGACGAATAGGACTCTATATCCTATCAAAAAAAGCAGGAACTACGACCAGACACATTGTGCTCCGGCAGTAATTAACAGAAAGTGCGGAAATATAGCTGTTGTTTTTATCGGTACCGAAGCTGCCAGAAGGCCACGGCGGATGCCGCAGCCACATTCAGCGAATCCACCCCGTGGGACATAGGGATCTTCACCGTATAGTCGCACTGGGCGATAGTGGCCATGGCCAACCCGTCCCCCTCGGTGCCCAAAACGATGGCAAGCCGCCCCTCCCCCATAAGCTTCGGGTCGTCAATACTCACCGATCGGTCACTGAGTGCCATGGCAGCGGTTTTGAATCCCAGCTTCTGCAGGCGGGACACTCCAGGCTGGGGCCACTGAGTGTGATTCTCTCCTATCCGGGTCCAGGGAACCTGGAACACAGTCCCCATGCTCACCCGGGCAGCCCGGCGATATAACGGATCACAGCAGGTGGGGGTGACCAGCACAGCGTCCATATGCAGGGCGGCAGCCGACCGGAAGATGGCCCCGATGTTGGTGGGATCCACGATACCTTCCAGCACTGCCACCCGGTGAACACCGGCACATATTTCTTCCACGGAAGGTAACCTGGGACGGCGCATGGCGCAGAGAATTCCCCGGGTAAGTTCGTACCCGGTGATGCTTGCTAACAAGCGTTTACAAGCAGTGTAAACCGGGGTGTCACCGCAGCGGGCAATCAAATCCGCTGCCTGACCCTCAATATGTTTTCGTTCCATGAGGAAGGACACCGGCTCATATCCGGCGTCCAGGGCACGGTGGATTACTTTGGGACTCTCGGCAATGAATATCCCCTTCTCCGGCTCTAAGCGGTTCCGGAGTTGGGCCTCGGTCAGGCGGGCAAATACATCCAGGGCGGGGTCGGAAAAGTCGTGGATCTCAATTATATTGGGCATAGCGGTCTCCTTCCGTAGGCATTCAAAGAGGGCGTCAGCCAGTGTTTATGGGGATATTCAAAGAGGTGCCATCAGGCGGTGTTTAAGAGGGGGTACCCGAGGGCAAGCAGGGCCTACATCGGGGCATTTAGGGAGTGATCAGAGGTCCCCTCTTCTTACCGGAGCTTTGCGCCGTCAGCAAAGGCGTTACCGACAACCTCGCCTAAGACGAGGTAGGTGTGATTCATGGAATCGTAGGTGATGGGCCGCAACTTGGCCGGATCTACAAAGCCCTCGGCGTTGAGCACGTTCTCCTGTGCACTGACATTGACGATCTCCCCTACCAGGCGGCAGGTCTCAGGGTCGTAGCTGACCAGTCTGCACTCCAGTGCCATGGGCAGCTCGTCAATAAGAGGGGCATCCACGAAGGCAGACCGGGAGGTGTGGAACCCGGCCCAGGCCACCTTATCGGGGACCTCGTTGCCAGAAACGATACCAACATAGTCGCAGGCCACTACGGTGTCAGCGGTGCCCATACTGACTGTGAAGGCCTTCCGGGCCAGAATGTTCTCAGTGGTCTTGTGCCCCGGGCTGATGCACATGGAAATCTCCGTCTCCTCACTGATGCCGCCCCAAGCGGCGTTCATAGCGTTGGGCGTCCCGTCCGCCCCATAGGCAGCCAGGATCAGTACAGGCATGGGGTACATAGCGGGCTTCGGTCCAAAATTTTTTCTCATTAGGAACTCCTCCTGCATTATTTTTCTATTCACAGGATACCACATCTCCCCCAAAAAGAAAACCGACAGGAGACCGGAATTTTTCCCTCTCCCTCTTTCCTTTCCCTCATAATCCGGGTATAATGCTTGGAAGAGCATACCCCGGGAGGTTAGACATGAAAAAAGAATACATCATGGCCGGAATCACCGTCTTCTTCTGGGGAACCTCCGCCCCGGTGTGCAAGGTCCTGCTGACTGACACCGCCAACATGGAGGTCCTCTGCCTTGCCTCCATCTTTGCCGCCCTGGCCCTGCTGACCATCACCCTAGCCAAGGGACAATGGGGTGAACTGAAGCAGTACACCCCCAGGGACTTGCTCCGGGTAGGGCTGTTGGGATTCACGGGCTACTTTCTGTACTCTGCCTTTTACTATCAAGGCATCGCCTGTCTGGACGCCCAAATCGCCTGTATCGTCAACTACTTATGGCCCATCTTTACGGTGTGCTTCGCCTGCATCATCCTGAAGGAGCGCTTCTCCGGGGCTAAGTTTTTGGCCCTTCTCCTCTCTTTCTCCGGTGTTATTGTGGTGATGTTCCGCCCCGGGCAGACCTCCACCTTCTCCTCCGGCCAGTTGAAAGGCTACCTCTCCTGCATACTAGCCGCCGCACTTTACGGTCTGTTCTGCAACCTGAACAAGAAGCAGGGAGGCAACCAGCTCATCAACATGTTCCTCTACCACACCCTGAGTGCCATCTGCGCCTTGGTCTGCTGCCTTTTTACCGGCTTCACCGCTGTGGATGCCGGACACGTAGCTGGCGTCCTGTGGCTGGGACTTTTCGTCAACGCACTGGGTTACCTGCTCTGGGCCCTGGCACTGCAGGGGAGCAACGCTGCAATCATCTCAAACTTCGCCTACGGTACGCCGGCTATTGCCATGCTGCTGTGCTATTTCTTCCTGGGTGAGCCGCTGTATATCACCTCGGTGATCGGGTTGGTGCTGATTCTGTCAGGGTTCTTCCTGCAGATGTATTTTCAGAAGGACGGAGCGCGGGAGGAATGACGGAAGTCCATATTGATAACAGTGGAAAAGTAGGAAATGGAGCCATTTTTGTTTTTCTACCGCGGTCAAATGACCGCGGTAGAAAAACAAAAAAACAGCTGGTTTTTTCTTGTAAAAACGACCTTTTCCGAGGGGGAAAAGGTCGTTTGTTTTATTGCCCGAGAGAAACAGGGGTATATTTTTATCTCTGATAGGCTCGTGCTTTCCCGCAGGGGAAGATGGAGGACGATACATCGGAAAAGGGGCGGATGGAGGCGGGGTTTGGGTCGTGGGGAGACAGGTATTTTTCCATGACCAGCAGGTGATACCAGCGGCCGAACTTACAGCCCATGTAGCGGAGCTCCCCAGCAAGCTCGTAGCCCATGTGCCGGTGGAAGGCCACGCTGTCTGTGGTGAGATAGGGGTCCTCCCCTTCCGGCCAGGCGATGAGGACAGCCAGGGTCCGGACGGACTGGGCCCGGAGGCAGTCCTCCAGGGTCTCGTAGAGGGCCCTGCCGATGCCCATGCCTCTGGCAGACTTGTCCACATAGATGGAGGCCTCTGCCGTCCAGCCGAAAGCGGCCCGAACGCCGTAAGGAGCGGCGTAGGCATAGCCCAGGACCTTCCCATCGACCTCGGCCGCCAGGTAGGGGTACTTCTCCAGCACGCGGCGGATCCGGCCGGCAAACTCCTCCTCGGTGGGTACCTCGTACTCATAGGTCACGGCGGTGTGCAGGATATAGTGGCTGTAAATCGCCAGAAACGCCGCCGCGTCCTCCGGGACGGCGGGCCGGATGATGATGGGGCTCTTGGTCATGGGGTTTTCCCTCCTCCGGGATTCTTTCCCCCTATTGTACCACACAGGTCAAGGGGCGCAAAAAAGCGGGAGCGCGATGCGCTCCCGCTTTTTTATGAAATCAGATGAATCTTTGCAATTACTTTGCGGACAGATACTCGTCGATGGCCACAGCTGCGCGCTTGCCGGCGCCCATTGCCTTAACGACGGTCTGAGGACCGGTAACTGCGTCGCCGCCTGCGAAGACGCCGGGACGGCTGGTCTTGCAGTCATCGTCAACGTCAATGCCGCCCCACTTGTCCTTCTCGATGCCGGTGGTGGTGTCCACCACATCCTCGCTGTAGGAGGTACCGGTAGCGATGACCAGGTTGTCGCATGCCTCGACGAAGTATTCGCCGGTGCCGACGGGGGAACGACGGCCGGAAGCATCGGGCTCGCCCAGGACCATCTTCTCCAGCTTGACTGCGGTCAGAACGCCGTTCTCGCCGATGCACTCCACGGGGTTGGTCAGTTCCTTGACCTCGATGCTCTCCTCGCGGGTGTGCTCAATCTCGTCACGGCGGGCAGGAGCCTCAGCCAGGGTACGACGGTAGACCATGATGGTCTCTGCACCCAGACGCTTTGCGCAGCGGACTGCGTCAACAGCCACGTTGCCGCCGCCCACGACCAGGACACGCTTGGCGTCCTTGATGTTTGCGGGCAGGTTCTCGGTGTTCAGGTTGACCTCGGTCAGGTAGTCATTGGCGGACCAGACGCCTGCCAGGCCGGTGTCCAGGCCTCTGGGAGTCTGGGGCACGTCTGCGCCGTTGCCGACGAAGACAGCCTCAAAGCCATCAGCAAACAGAGCGTCGATGCTCTTGTTCTTGTCCACGGGGGTGCCGGTGACAATCTCCACGCCCAGAGCCTTCAGGGTGTCGATGTGACGGTCGACCACGGTGTTGGGCAGGACGAACTGAGGAATACCGTAGACCAGGATGCCGCCGGCATAGCTCAGCTTCTCAAAGACGGTGACGTCATAGCCCATAGCGGCCAGGTCGCCGGCGCAGGCGATACCGGCAGGGCCGGAACCGATGACAGCGACCTTCTTGCCCTTCTTCTCCACCTCGGGAACGGAGATGGGGTTGCGGGCTGCGTGCCAGTCAGCCACGAAGCGCTCCAGACGGCCGATGCCGACTGCCTCGCCCTTCATAGCGTGGGCACAGTTCTTCTCGCACTGCTGCTCCTGAGGGCAGACACGGCCGCAGATGGAGGGCATGCTGCTTCTCTCAGTGGTAATCTGATAGGCTGCCTCGAAATCACCCTCGGCCACCTTGGCGATGAACTCGGGAATCTGCTGATGGATGGGGCAGCCCACGGTGCAGGGCTTTTTGCGGCACTTCAGGCAACGCATAGCCTCACGGATGGCGTCAGCCTCGGTGTAACCCAGCGCGACCTCTTCAAAGTTGGTCAGGCGGACGTTGATGTCCTGCTGGGGCATTGCATTTCTTTCTCTTACGTTGTTAATCATTTTGCCTGTCCCTCCTTAGGTTCCAGACTATTCCGTCTGTTGATCAGGCCTTCATATCTACCCAGAGCAGCCTTTTCAGACTCAGCGAAGAGCTTCTCAGCCTCGCCGGGGTTCTTCATGGACAGAGATGCATAACGGACCTCGCCCTTCAGGAAGTCTCTGTATGCCTCAGTGGGCTTTGCACTGTCAATCTGCAGGGGGTTCTTACCCTCTTCTGCCAGACGAGGATCGAAGCGCAGCATGTTCCAGTAACCGGCGCGGACGGCCTTCTTCATCTCCAGCATGGAGCGGTTCATGCCGGCCTTGATGCCGTGGTTGATACAGGGAGCATAGGCGATGATCAGGGAGGGACCGTCATAGCTCTCGGCCTCTCTCAGGGCGCGCAGGGTCTGAGCGGGGTTGGCGCCCATAGCGACCTGTGCCACATAGACATGGCCGTAAGCCATGGCAATCTGAGCCAGGTCCTTCTTGCCGGTGGGCTTACCGCCGGCTGCGAACTGTGCCACAGCGCCGGTGGGCGTTGCCTTGGAGGACTGACCGCCGGTGTTGGAGTAGACCTCGGTATCGAAGACCAGGACGTTGAAGTTCTCGCGGGAAGCCAGGACGTGGTCCAGGCCGCCGTAGCCGATGTCGTATGCCCAGCCGTCGCCGCCGAACAGCCACATGGAGGGGCGAGGCAGCATGTCGGAGTTCTGAATCACATACTCGGCATCCTTACGCAGTTCTTCGCTCATGGGATCCTTGTCTTCCATGAAGGCCTTGCACAGAGCCACCAGATTCACACCCAGGGAAGCGGCTTCGTTGGTGTTCATCTTAGCAATCCATGCACCTGCGGTGCCGGCGAAGCGGCGATCCTTAGCCAGGCGCTCCACGATGGCCTTCATAGCCTCGCGGCGGGTGCGCAGGGAGACGGACATACCGTAGCCGAACTGTGCGTTGTCCTCGAACAGGGAGTTTGCCCATGCAGGACCATGGCCGTTTTCATCGACCACGTAGGGCATGCTGGGAACGGATGCACCCCAGATGGAGGAGCAGCCGGTAGCGTTTGCAATAACAGCGTGGTCGCCGAACAGCTGGGTGACCATCTTTGCATAGGGAGTCTCGCCGCAGCCGGGGCATGCGCCGGAGTACTCCAGATAGGGACGCATAAACTGGGAAGTCTTGACGCTCTTGTCGCAGCCTTCCTGGACGCCAACCTGCTTTGCATACTCGAAGACGTTCTGATCCTCGAACATACGACCGGCGGAACGCTCCATGGTCAGAGCCTTGCCGCGAGCGGGGCACATCTCCACGCAGGAGCCGCAGCCGGTACAGTCAGCAGCGGAAACAGCCACGATAAAGCGCTTGCCCTCTGCAGTCTTGCAGTCCACGGTGGTCAGCTCCTCAGCGTCCTCAGGCTTGAGGATGAAGGGACGGATGACAGCGTGGGGGCAGACAGCAGAGCACCAGTTACACTGGGTGCAGTTCTCTGCGTGCCACACGGGGATATCCACAGCGATGCCGCGCTTCTCGAAAGCAGCGGTGCCGGAGGGTGCCTTACCGGTGACATAGGGCAGGAATGCGGAGACGGGCAGTGCGTCGCCTTCCAGGTTGTTGGTAGGAATGAGGATGTTGCGGACGTAGTTATCCTGATCGGCGTTGACGGTATTGAGCTTCAGCTCAGCCTTTGCCTCGTCCTGTGCGTCAGCCCAGGCAGCGGGAACGGGAACTTCCTTGGCAGCGGTCTGACCGGCCATAACGGCGGCCATGTTCATGTCAACGATGTTCTGGCCCTTGGTGCCATAGTCCTTGACGATGCCCTGACGCATGTACTCGATGGCATCCTCAGCGGGGATCAGATCAGCCAGCTTGAAGTAAGCGGACTGGATGATGGTGTTGATACGACCCTTCAGACCGATGCTGCGGGCGATGTTCACAGCGTCGCAGGTGTAGAACTTGATGTTGTTCTTGGCCAGGGCGCGCTTGATGTCTGCAGGCAGACGGGCCTCCAGCTCTTCGCCTTCCCAGTCGCAGTTCAGCATGAAGATGCCGCCGGGCTTGACGTCGCGAACCATGTTGTACTTGCCGATGTAAGCGGGGTTGCCGCAGATGACGCAGTCAGCGTCGCCGACATAGTAGGAAGAACGGATGGGCTTCTCACCAAAGCGCAGGTGGCTGATGGTCAGGCCGCCGGACTTCTTGGAGTCATACTGGAAGTATGCCTGCACGTAGTTATCGGTGTGGTCACCGATAATCTTGGAGGTGTTCTTGGAAGCGCCAACCAGACCGTCGGAGCCGATACCCCAGATCTTAACGGACTTCTGGGTGGGATCGTTGGGCATGGTGAATTCGCACTTCTCGACAGACAGGTTGGTCACATCGTCCACGATGCTGACGGTGAAGTGGTTGTGGCCACCCTTTGCCAGGTGCTGGAAGACGGAGTACATGTCTGCGGGGGTGGTGTCCTTGGAGGACAGGCCGTAACGGCCGCCGATGACCTTGATGTTGGTCTTGCCGGCATCGTTCAGCACGGCAACAACGTCCAGGTACAGGGGCTCGCCGAAGGCGCCGGGCTCCTTGGTGCGGTCCAGAACAGCAATGCGCTGGACGGACTCGGGCAGTTCTGCCAGCATGTGCTTGGGAGAGAAGGGACGATACAGGTGGACTTCCAGAACGCCGACCTTCTTGCCCTGGGCGTTCAGCACGTCAACGACCTCTTCCAGCGTGCCGCAGACGGAACCCATAGCCACGACGATATCGGTAGCATCGGGAGCGCCGTAGTAATTGAAGGGCTTGTAGTTGGTGCCGATGGAAGCGTTGACCTTGTTCATGTTCTCCACGACCACGTCGACGAAATCGTTGTACATGGTGTTGGAGGCCTCTCTGTGCTGGAAGAAGGTCTCGGGGGGCTCGTTGGTACCGCGGTGATAGGGGTGGTGAGGCAGGTTTGCGTTGGCGCGGAAGCGTGCCAGAGCATCCCAGTCGACCATTTCCTTCAGGGTCTCATAGTCCCAGGTGCGCAGCTTCTGAATCTCGTGAGAGGTACGGAAGCCGTCGAAGAAGTTGATGATGCCCATGTTGGCCTGGATGGCGGACAGGTGGGACACGGGCGCAAGGTCCATGACCTCCTGGGGGGTGCTGGAAGCCAGCATTGCCATACCGGTGCCGCGGCAAGCCATCACGTCCTGATGGTCGCCGAAGATGGACAGAGCATGGGTGGTCAGGGTACGGGCTGCCACATGGAAGACACCGGGCAGACCTTCGCCGGCGATCTTGTACAGGTTGGGAATCATCAGCAGCAGGCCCTGAGAAGCGGTAAAGGTGGTGGTCAGAGCGCCGGTGGACAAAGAGCCGTGGACGGCACCTGCTGCGCCTGCCTCAGACTCCATCTCGACGATCTTGACGCGGTTGCCGAAGATGTTTCTGCGATCCTGGTTTGCCCATTCGTCCACGTTCTCAGCCATGGGAGAAGAGGGCGTGATGGGATAAATGGCAGCGACTTCGGTGAAGGCGTATGCGACGTGGCCGGCGGCGGCGTTGGCGTCCATACTCTTAAAGGGTCTCATGTCTTTCATTTCGCTGCGCCTCCTTTCTGTGCGGCCATTGCACGGACCTGAACATAAGTGAATGCCGGCATCTCGCGGGCGGTAATCACGCCGTGGGGGCAGACATAGGTACAAATGTTGCAGTCTTCGCAATTATCGGGGGTGATAACAGCGCGGCCGTCTTCCAGATGGATGATCTGGTCGGGGCAGTTGTCGACGCAGTCGCCGCAGCCGACGCAGCCCACCCAGCACAGCTGCTTGCGGGTCTCGGGGTCGTCCTTGGAGGAGCAGGGAACCATCTTTGCGCCCTTGTAAGGCACGATGGTGGGCAGCTCCTGGGGGCAGACGTGCACGCAGGCGGTGCAGCCCACGCACTTCAGGTGGTTGACCTTAGCGGTGCCCATGGTGATGTCGATGGCATCGAAACGGCAGGCCTTGGCGCAGTCGCCAAAACCGGCGCAGCCATAGGTGCAGTGGCCGTCCAGGTCCAGCAGAGCTGCCTCATGGCAGTTGGTGGCACCGGCAGCCTCATAGACCTGATGGTTGTGCCAGCCGCCGCGGCAGCGGATGAATGCCACAGTGGGCTTTACCTCTGCAAGGTCGTGGTAAGTGTCCACAATGATCTTCTTCCGGCAGCTGACGGTGCAGGAGACGCAGCCCACGCACTTCTCGTAGTCGATCCGAGCGCAGTTGTCTTCGATGGTGATAGCCTCCTGGGGGCATGCCTCGGCGCAGTCGCCGCAACCGATGCAGCTCCAGCCGCAGGTCTTCAGAGCCTTTTCTTCTTCGTCCTTGTTGGAGCACAGAATAAAGTTGGATGCGTCTTCGGGGACCATCTGAATGAGGCCCTGGACGCAGGCAGCGACACAGTCGCCGCAGCCGTCGCACTTTTCCTTGTCCAGCTTAACGGAGCCGTCCACGACGCTCAGAGCGCCCAGAGGACAGGCTGCTACGCAGGAACCGGCGCCGACACAGCCATAGGTACACTCGCCATCGGCGAAACCGGCCTTGACGGCCTCTTCACAGGTGGCATAGTACTTCAGGCGAGACTTACCGGCTGCGCAACCGGTACACTTGATGGAGGGAATTTGCTTTTCCAGGTTGTTAGGTTGCATACGATATCTCACATCCTTCTATTGCATTGCGAGTTTGGAATTTTCCGCTTAATATTATGGGCCAGCAAAAACAGAATGTCAACACAGCAAATACTTTTTTTACGCCTTTTTAGCCTTTTTTATTGGTTCCTCTTCCTATTATTTACTACTATTGCCGCATTTTATTGTTAGCATTTGCTAACTCCACACCTGTCTTCCCTACACGGACACTTGACAATTTCTCTCCACATACCCTCCCAAGAGGATCCGCTCCCCCGCCGTTCTCTGCCCCCTTCCCGGGACAATCAGGGATTATGCTACAGGTACCAACCAAAAACGCAGCAGTCACTAAAACTGCTGCGCTTAATCGTCTGTTTTTTGCATATTATAAAGATTGTATTATTAAAATAAAACCTGTTGGCTTTTGTGTGTCAGTTCCTCAACCGGCAGCTTCAGTTTGTTCCTAAGTGATTTTCAATGTCTCTTCCGCTGTACATCACGCGAACAATGGTTACAATACTACTGTCCTCATCCGGTATATACAGAACAAGAAAATTGTCTACAGGCAGCACTCGAAGTCCACGGCTATGCCAGGGTTCTCGTTGATAAGCGCGATATCTGTTCGGCATGGTGTCCAATGATAGTATATTTTCCTCAAGCCTGTCAAGCTGTCCGGCGGCGTTCTGCGGGGATCTCAGTTCAAATGCGATATACTCATAAATTCCGCGAAGATCCTCTTCTGCCCGCCTTGAGATGATAACTTCATATGTCATAGGCCGTAGTCCTTACGGATGGAATCAAATACAGCT
>JABUSR010000290.1 GCA_021442645.1 Ruminiclostridium sp. | reverse complement strand
GAGATGTCCTTCCTGAACGAGGAGCAGATCCAGACCATCCAGGAGGGCTTCCTGAAGCGGGTCTTCAAGGAGATTCTGGACGTGGACGTCCAGACTCCCTTCCTGCGGATGCCCTACCGAGAGGCAATGGACCGCTTCGGCTCTGACAAGCCTGATATGCGCTTTGGCTTTGAGATCAAGGACATTTCCGACATCGTGAAGGACTGTGGTTTCGGCGTCTTCTCCGGGGCTGTCCAGGGCGGCGGCTCTGTGCGCCTCATCAACGTGGACGGCTACGCCAAGGATTTTCCCCGGAAGAAGATCGACAAGCTAGGCGACTTCGTAAAGACCTACCGCGCCAAGGGACTGGCCTGGGCCCGCATGGTGGACGGCAAGGTGACCTCCTCCTATCAGAAATTCCTCAGCGACGAGGAGAACGCCGCCATCCTAGAGCGGGCCAACGCCAAGGACGGCGACCTGATTCTTATTGTGGGCGACGTGAAGGACGAGGTAGTTTTTGCATCCCTGGGCGCTCTGCGTATCGAGTGCGCCAAGCAGCTTGGCATTCTGGATCCCAAGGACTTCAAGTTTCTGTGGGTCACTGAGTTCCCCATGTTTGAATATTCCGAAGAAGAAGGCCGCTATCAGGCCATGCATCACCCCTTTACCGCACCCATGGTGGAAGATGAAGACAAGATGCTCACCGATAAGGCCAACTGCCGCGCCCGGGCCTATGATATCGTCCTGAACGGCACCGAGCTGGGCGGAGGCTCCATCCGTATCAACACCCCCGAGATGCAGGAAAAGGCCTTCCAGGCTCTGGGCATCTCCGACGAGGACATCCAGGAGCGCTTCGGCCATCTGGTCAATGCCTTCAAGTTCGGCGCACCGCCCCACGGAGGCCTGGCCTACGGCCTGGACCGTCTGGTCATGCTGATGACCGGTGCTTCCTCCATCCGTGACGTCATCGCCTTCCCCAAGGTCCAGAATGCCTCCGATTTGATGATGAACTGCCCCGACGTGGTGGATCAGCAGCAATTGGATGACCTGGCCATCGCTGTCACCCGCATGGAAGAGGAGACTCCTGCGGAAGAGGAATAAACCCCTCTGACTTCTTCACATCTGTGAACAAGCAAAGCCCGGACGGCTGTACCGTCCGGGCTTTTCCTGTGCGAATTAAGATGAACCGAGAGGAAAGGAGCATTCTCCACAAAAATGCGGCAATCTGTGGAAAATTACGCCTTCAGCGTCAGCTCCACCGGACAGTGGTCACTGCCGAAGATCTCCGAGTGAATCTTTGCGTCCTCCACCCGCTCCATGAGCCGGTTGGAGACGATGAAATAGTCGATCCGCCACCCGGCGTTCTTGGCCCGAGCCTGGAACCGATAGCTCCACCAGGAATAGGCCCCCTCCAGGTCAGGATTGAGGGTTCGGAAGGTGTCAGAGAAGCCTGCGGCCAGCAAGTCGGTCATTTTGGACCGCTCTTCGTCGGTGAAACCGGCGTTGCGGCGGTTGGTTTTTGGGTTTTTCAGGTCGATCTCCTGATGAGCCACATTTAGGTCTCCGCAGAGGACAACCGGCTTGGTCTTGTCCAACCGGGACAGGTAGGCCCGGAAGTCATCCTCCCAGGTCATTCGATAATCCAACCTCTTCAGTTCGTTCTGGGAGTTTGGTGTGTAGCAGCAGACCAGGTAGAAGTCGGGGTATTCTGCGGTGATGATGCGACCCTCGTGATCGTGATTCTCGATCCCCAGGCCATAGGTGACGGAGAGGGGCTTTTCTTTGGTGAACACAGCCACCCCGGAGTAGCCCTTCTTCTCTGCGCTGTTCCAGAACTGGTGGTAGCCGGGAAGGTCTACCTCGTCGGCTTGACCGGCGTGGTGCTGGAGCTTGGTCTCCTGGAGGCAAAAGATATCTGCGTCCAAGGTCCGAAAGGCCTCCATGAAGTCCTTTTTCAGGCAGGCCCGCAGGCCGTTGACATTCCAGGAAATGAGTTTCATAGGCGACGCCTCCTCGTAAAAAGTGGAACGCGCCGATGGCAGAGGTGGGCTCTTCCATCGGCGCGGTCAGTATTGGGAAGGATCACTTTGCCTCGAAGGCCAGAATCTGGCCGGCTACGGGGGTCAGGTAGTTGTTTTCGATATCCTCCACAGCACCCTGGTCCATGGCGGTGGCCATTGCGGGATCCATAGGGATTTGAGCCAGGACCTTCACGCCCAAGTCAGCAGCTACCTGCTCCAGGTTGGACTGGCCGAAGATGAAGTGCTTTTCGCCGCACTTATCGCACTGGAAGTAGCTGTAGTTCTCCACCACGCCCACGATGGGCTTCTTCATCATATCGGCCATGCGGACGGCCTTGGTGACGATGAGGGAGACCAGGTCCTGGGGAGAGGTGACCACAACGATGCCGTCCACGGGGATGGACTGGTAGACGGTCAGGGGCACATCGCCGGTTCCGGGGGGCATATCAATGAACAGGTAGTCCAGCTCGCCCCAGTTGACATCGCTCCAGAACTGCTTAATCACCCCTGCTACCAAGCTTCCGCGCCACACCACGGGATCTGCGGGGTTTTCCAGCAGCAGGTTCAGGGACATGACCTTAATACCGCCTAGGGTCAACTCAGGCAGGATGGACTCGCCGTCACCCACAGCACGGGTGTTCAGACCAAAAGCCTTGGGGATGGAGGGTCCGGTGACGTCGGCGTCCATAATGCCTACGCGATAGCCCTTCTTGGCCATGGCCACGGCCAGGTTGGAGGTGACGGAGGACTTGCCCACGCCGCCCTTGCCGGACATGACGGCATAGACGTGCTTGATGGAGGAGTACTTATTCAGAGGTGCGATGAGATCCTTCTCATCGATGGTTGAGCAGCTGGAGCCGCAAGTACTACAGTCATGAGTGCATTCTTCAGACATGATTCTTTAACTTCCTTTCCAGATAAATGATAAACGGGCAGTTATGCCCGGGGTTTATATAGGATCGGGGACTGGAGCCGCCCGAAGCTAATATGTTATCATACGACCTTCCTGTAGGAAGGTAAAGTATGCAGGTCACAGTACCGGGGAGAAAAAGGCCTCCTTTTCTCTGATGACCCGGTCGATGTCCCGGATATACTCCTGAGGATACTTGGGGTTGGCTATCCGGCGGACACAGCCACCGCCGATGGCTTTGGTGATGCCCCCTGCCCCCAGAGAGAGGACGGTGTGCAGCTCCTCCATCATACAGATATTATATACATTCAGGGTGCCGGATTTGCACCAACCTACATTTTCAAAGGAGCCGGACATATATTTCTGCCGGTACAGGTAGTAGGGCAGATATCCGGAAGCACGCAGGGCCTCCCAGGCGTAGGTCAGCATCCGGGCGACCTCCTCCCCATCGGGAAGGGGGGACTTCGCTTGGCGGAGCCTGGCGCCCCGTTTCAGAGCCAGCGTGTGGACGGTGATGTTTTCCGGGCCCATGGCGATGACCTTGTTTAGGGTGTCGGCAAAGCCGTCGGTGCTGTCAGAGGGGAGGCCGGCAATGAGATCCATGTTCACGGCCCCGACCTGGGACTCCCGGGCTAGGGCAAAGGCAGCCCGGATCTCCTCCGCCCGGTGGCTGCGGCCGATGACGGCCAGCACACGGTCGGACATGGTCTGGGGGTTTACAGAAATGCGGTTGCCGCCGCCGTCACGGATGGCCTCCAGTTTCTCCCGGGTGATGGTGTCCGGCCGACCAGCCTCCACGGTAAACTCCGTGTTGGGGGCTAGGGAAAAGGCATCGTGGATAGCAGCCAGGAGTTGACGAAGCTGAAAAGCATCCAGGGTGGTGGGGGTCCCGCCGCCGATATATACCGAGCGGATGGTCTTTCCCGCCGCCCGCACAGCGGCACCGGAGGCCTCAATCTCCCGAAGGAGACCCTCCAGATAGGTAGGGATGAGCTTGTTGGCCGACTCGGAGGAGGAGATGAAGGAGCAGTAGGCACAGCGGGAGGGACAGAAGGGAATCCCTACATAGAGAGAAATCTCTTCGGGCTTTAGAGACTGCTTCAAATCGTAACTGGCCCGGGCGCAGTCCATGGCCAGCTGCCGCCGGACCGGAGAGACCCGGTATCGATCCCGAAGCATGGCCTCGGCCTGTCGGGGGGTGGCGCCCTCCTCCATGGCCCGGGTGGGGAGCTTCACTGGGCGCACCCCCGAGAGCATTCCCCAGGGGGGCTCAGTGCCCAGGCAGTCTACGGCGGCCAGGTAGAAGGCCCGCTGGAGAGTTCGTCGGGTGAGCCGGGTAGCCACAACGGGGTCCTCCTCAGAAAGCTCTGCCGTCCGTACCCGGCACTGCCGGGCAAAAGTCTGCCCATCCCGCCGGAGCAGGGCGAAAGCCGTGGACCAGACAGCCCCCCGGGAGAAGGAGAGTTCCAGTTCATTGTCCCCGCCGGGGGCCTCCTCGGGGTAGAGGGGCCGCTCCTGAGGAAAAAGGGTGAGCAAGGTCTGCTCCACGGCGTATTTTTCGCTATGGCCGGAGAAAAAGAGCTTCATTGCAGGGCTTGCAGGACAAAGGGATTGTTTGCCCGCTCACGGTCCAGGGTGGTGAGGCGGTCGTGGCCGGGGCAGACCCGCAAGTCGCCCTCCAACTCTGCCAGCCGCTTCAGAGAGGCCAGAATCTGCCTCACGGAGCCGCCGACAAAGTCAGTGCGGCCGCAGGAGCCGGCAAAGAGGGTATCCCCTGCCAGGAGGATATCCCCCACCAGGAAGCACAGGGACCCGGGGGAGTGACCGGGAGTGTGAAGCACCTGGATTGAGTGGCCAGAGAATTCGATGATGTCTCCTTCGTCTACGGTCTTGATGCCGGGCACGGGCCCCAGGAGCATATACTGGTCACCCTTCCCCTCCCAGTTGACCTCCTGCTTGTGGACATACACCGGGGTGCCGGGCCAACTGGACAGCAACTCGGTTATGCCCAGCACATGGTCAAAGTGGCCGTGGGTGATGAGGATCATGGACAGGGTGAGTTCACCCTTTCGGATCTCCCGGTCGATGAAATCGGCGTTACCGCCGGGATCTACCACGGCGCAGAGCTTGGCCTCGGGGTCTTCCAGAAGATAGCAGTTGGTGCCCAACTGGCCCACCTGCATGCGCTTAATCTGTAACATAGTGATCACCTCAAAAGAGAATGGGAGGAGGGGCTTCCCCTCACATGGTATCGGTATCCATCCAGATGGTCACGGGGCCGTCGTTCACCGAGGCCACAGCCATGTCGGCACCGAACTCGCCATGTTCCACGTGGAAGCCGCGATTCCGGCACAGCTCCATGAAGGTCTCATACAGGGGAATGGCGATGTCAGGCTTGGCGGCCTTGGTAAAGCCGGGCCGACGGCTTTTGATGTCGGCGTAGAGGGTAAACTGTGAGACCACCAGCAGGGCCCCACCCACGGCCTCCAGGTTCAGGTTCATTTTGCCCTCCGGATCGGAAAAGACCCGCAGACCGCAGATTTTATCAGCCAGTTTTTCCGCCTGTGCCTCAGTGTCCTCGGGGGCGATGCCCAGAAGGACCAGGAAGCCCTGTTCAATCTGGCCCACGGTTGCCCCGTCGATGGAAACGGAGGCCTGGGAAACTCTTGTAACAACTGCGCGCATGGCACGTCCTCCTGTCGATCATTTCATAAAATAAGGTACGTAACTTTTACTATACCATGGGACAAGAGTCTTCGTCAATCCCTTGTGGTCTGGAAAGAAGGGCTCCGGACCGCCTGCGGGCCTGGATTTGTGTGGCCCTGCAGGGCCAAAAGCAAAGCTCCCGGATTCCTCCCCGGCCGGGTGATAGGGTGGGCCTCGGGATGTTTTCGACTTCTTTTGCGAGGGAGATCCCTCCATGTCTTACCTTGAAAACCCGGTTTCGTTGTGCTATACTATATTTTGTATAACCATCTGCATTTCGCAAATTCAGAACCCGGAGGAACCCGCCTTGAAAGAGACCCTAACCATTGCCCCAGCGGAGATTGACCGCCAGCTTTTCTACTGCGACCGGATCCGAGCGCGACTTGCCGAACGGCCGGGCCAGAAGAAGGCTTTTGTAGATACCTACGGTTGTCAGCAGAACGAGGCCGACTCTGAGCGCCTGCGGGGCTACCTGGCACGCATGGGGTATTCATTCACCGATACCGAGGAGGGGGCCGACCTGGTCCTTCTGAATACCTGTGCCATTCGGGAGCATGCAGAGCAACGGGTCTTCGGCAACGTGGGAGCCCTGAGTCATACCAAGCGCCGCCACCCGGCGCAGATTATCTGCGTCTGCGGCTGTATGGCTCGGCAGGACCATGTGTCCAAACGGCTGAAGCAGTCCTTTCCCTATGTGGACCTGGTATTCGGGCCCCAGCTCCTTTGGCAGTTCCCGGAACTGCTCTTGGAGAAGCTGGATGGGGGCAAGCGGGTCTTTGCCACTGATGACGTGCCCGGCACTGTGGCCGAGGGTGTCCCGGTGGTCCGGCAGAACGACATTAAGGGCTGGGTATCCATCATGTACGGATGCAATAACTTCTGCACTTATTGCATCGTCCCCTATGTCCGGGGCCGGGAACGCAGCCGCCGCCCGGAGGACATCCTAGCGGAGGTCCGGGAACTGGCCCGGGCCGGATACAAAGAGATTACCCTCCTGGGGCAGAACGTGAACTCTTACGGAAAGGATTTGGACCTGGGGGTGGACTTCGCCTGGCTTCTGGAGCAGGTGAACGAGGTCCCCGGTGAATTTGTCATTCGATTCATGACCAGTCACCCCAAGGATGCCGGAGAGCGGCTCTTTGACGTAATGGCCCGGTGCGAAAAGGTGGCCCCCAGCCTCCATCTCCCCTTCCAATCCGGCAGCAGCCGGGTACTGAAGGCCATGAACCGCCACTATACCCGGGAGAGCTACCTGAAGCTGGTTCACCAACTGCGGGCCCGGATTCCCGATGTGGTCCTCACCTCCGATGTCATCGTGGGTTTCCCCGGGGAGACTCAGGAGGAGTTTGAGGAGACCATGAGCCTCATTGAGGAGGTCCGCTACGACGCACTCTATACCTTTATTTTCTCCCCGCGGCGGGGGACTCCGGCGGAAAAGCTGGAGGATCCCATGCCCAAGGAGCAGAAGAGCGCCAATTTCCAGCGCCTGCTGAAGCGGCAGAATGAGATTTCCGGGGAAAAGCACAGGGCCTATGTAGGCGGGACATACCGCTGTCTGGTGGATGGTGTGGGAACGGACGGACGCCTCTCTGCCCGGACAGTGGGCGGACGGCTCATCCATTTGGAGGGATCGGCGTCTCTGGTGGGAACCTGGCAGCAGGCCCGCATCTCAGATTCCTCCACCTGGGCCCTCTTCGGAGACCTTGTCTGACCGCCGGAGCTGTGGGTGGAGCAGGCAAGTGACTATAACGGGAGCCTCTCAAAAGAAAGGAATATTTCATGGCTGAACTGACCCCCATGAAAAAACAATATAACGAAATCAAGGAACAGCATCCGGACTGCCTCCTCTTCTTCCGACTGGGCGACTTCTACGAGATGTTCGACGAGGACGCCAAGGTGGCAGCTGAGGAGCTGAACCTAACCCTTACCACCCGGGACCGGAACAAGCCCCCGGAGGAGCGGACCCCCATGTGCGGGGTCCCCTACCACTCCTGTCAGAGCTACATCGCGCGACTCATCGCCAAGGGCTACAAGGTGGCGATTTGTGAGCAGACCGAAGACCCGGCTCAGGCTAAGGGCCTGGTGGAACGGAATGTCATCCGGGTGGTCACCCCCGGTACTCTCATCGAGGAGAACCTGTTGGACGAAGGAAAGAACAACTTCCTGGCCGCCCTGTGGGCGGGGAAAGAGGGGGCCGGCCTCTGCCTGGGGGATATCTCCACAGGCGAGGTCTTCCTCACGGGGTTTCCCTTCGACGGCTGGCAGGAGGCGACGGTGAACGAGCTGTCCCGGTTCGGCCCCAGGGAGGTCATCCTTTCTCCTGGAGCTTGCGACCCGGCGGTGGAGCGTTTCATTGCGGATAAAGTGGACTGCCGGGTGGAGCGGGCCCACGAGGGCCGCTTCCTTCTGGATAAGGCCCGGGAGACCATCCGGCGGCAGTTCTCTGTGGGCCTGGACCAACTGCCTGAGGACGCCGATCCGGCCATCCGGGCGGCGAGTGGGCTCATGGATTATCTCTACGAGACCCAAAGGACAGACCTGTCCTATATGAACACCCTGCAGTACTACGAGGCTGGGCGCTTCATGTCTCTGGATCCATCCGCCCGGCGGAATCTGGAGCTCACGGAGACCCTTCGGGGCAAGGAGAAGAAGGGGTCTCTCCTGTGGGTGCTGGACAGGACTCGTACTGCTATGGGCCGCCGGATGCTGGTCAACTGGCTGGAGCGGCCTCTGCTGGACCCGGTGGCCATCTCCCGCCGCCACGATGCGGTGGGCTGGCTGGTGGACAACTCCGTGGAGCGGGGAGAACTCACTCAGATTCTCCGGGAGATTACTGACCTGGAGCGGCTCATCTCCCGCATCGTCTATGGCACCGCCGGGGGCCGGGACCTGGTGGCCCT
This sequence comes from Ruminiclostridium sp., assembly GCA_021442645.1. Classification (GTDB taxonomy): domain Bacteria; phylum Bacillota; class Clostridia; order Oscillospirales; family Oscillospiraceae; genus Evtepia. The sequence continues at coordinate 4,321 of JABUSR010000290.1, read as the reverse complement.
GTCCGCTGGTCTCCGCCGTCTCCCCTTCCTGCAGAACCTCCTGCCGGAGAAAACGCCCAGCCTGCTGGCCAGGCTCCGCCGGGAGCTCACCGGCCTGCCGGAGCTTTGCGACCTCATCGACCGGGGCATTGTGGATGAGCCTCCTTTTTCTGTCCGGGAGGGCGGAATCATCCGGCCTGGCTACAGCGAGGATGTGGACCGGCTCCGGCTCATCCTCACTGACACCAAGGGTGTCATCGCCCAGATGGAAGCCCGGGAAAAGGAAAAGACCGGCATCAAGTCTTTGAAGGTGGGCTTCAACAAAGTTTTTGGTTATTATATCGAGGTGTCCAAGTCCAACTACGACCTGGTGCCTGACGACTATATCCGCAAGCAGACCCTAGTAAACTGCGAACGGTACATCACCCAGGAGCTCAAGGAGATGGAGCACACCATCCTTTCCGCCCAGGACAGCATCGTGGCCCTGGAGTATCAGCTCTTCTGCCAGATTCGGGACGCCGCTGCTGCTCAGGCTGGCCGCATTCAGGAGATTGCCGGGGCAGTGGCCCGGGCCGACGTGCTCACTTCTTTCGCGGTGGTGGCGGCGGAAAACAACTACTGCATGCCCCGGGTGGACAGCTCTGACAGGCTGGAGATTACCGAGGGCCGCCACCCGGTGGTGGAGCAGATGCGGCAGGACACATTCTTCGTCCCCAACGACACCTATATGGACGGCAAGGAAAACCTGGCGGCCATTATCACCGGCCCCAACATGGCGGGTAAATCCACCTACATGCGGCAGGTGGCACTCATCGTTCTTATGGCCCAGATGGGCTCCTTTGTCCCCGCCCGGTCTGCCCACATTGGCATCGTGGACCGGATCTTTACCCGGATTGGGGCTTCCGATGACTTGGCTGGGGGACAGTCCACTTTTATGGTGGAGATGACCGAGGTGGCCGAGTTACTCCGGCATGCGACTCGCCGGAGTCTGCTGATTTTGGATGAGATTGGGCGTGGCACCTCTACCTACGATGGCATGGCCATCGCCCGGGCCGTTCTGGAGTGCTGCGCCGACTCCAAGCGGCTGGGGGCGAAGACCCTCTTTGCAACCCACTACCACGAGCTTACCGTGCTGGAGGGCCAGTTGGCAGGGGTGAAGAACTATAACATCGCTGCCCGGAAGAAGAAGGACGAGATTATCTTCCTGCGGAAGATTGTCCCCGGCGGGGCAGACCAGAGCTATGGCATTGAGGTGGCCAGCCTGGCAGGGGTCCCTGCCAAGGTCATCCGACGGGCCCGTGAGATACTGAAAGAGCTGGAGGAGGCCCAGGGCTTGTCCCCGGCAGAGAGGGCTCCCCGGGAGGAGCAGGTCTCCCTGGCCGACCTGGGCCAGGAGGAGGTCCTTAGGACCCTGCGCTCCACGGCTGTGGAGTCGCTGACCCCCCTCCAGGCATTGAATTTGCTCAACGAGCTGAAAGAAAAGCTATAATATGGAGCCCCGGTTTAACCGACGGGGCAGTCTGAGAAAAAGGAGGTGTCCCCATGCCCGATATTCAAGTCCTGGCACCCCATGTGGCCGACCTGATCGCTGCCGGTGAGGTGGTAGAGCGTCCGGCCTCTGTGGTGAAGGAACTGGTGGAGAATGCCATCGACGCAGGGGCATCCTCCGTCACTGTGGAGATTCAGCGGGGTGGTATGTCCATGATTCGGGTGGCCGACAACGGCTGCGGCATCCCCTGGAATCAGTGTGAGACGGCTTTCCTCCGCCATGCCACCAGCAAACTGCGGAATGCAGAAGATTTGGCCGCCATCGGGACCCTGGGCTTCCGGGGCGAAGCCCTGGCTGCTATCTCCGCTGTGTCCCGGCTGGAGCTCTTCACCCGCACTCAGGGGGAAGACCTGGGGACCGCTCTCTCCATGGAGGGGGGCCAGGTGACCGCTAAGGAGCAGGCGGGCTGCCCATTAGGTACCACCCTGGTGGTGCGGGATCTCTTTTTCAACACCCCCGCTCGGCTGAAATTCATGAAGCGGGACGCTGCCGAAGGGGCGGCAGTCTTCGCACTGGTCCAGAAGCTGGCACTGTCCCACCCGGAGGTGGCACTCAAGTTCATCCGGGATGGCAAGCAGGAGCTGTCGACCCCCGGGGATGGCAAACTCCAATCAGCCCTCTACGCTGTTTTCGGGCGGGAGCTTGCCCTTGGCTTCACTCCAGTTAAAGGGGAGAATGAGGGAATAGTAGTGTCCGGTTTTGTTTCCCTCCCCGCCTGCTGTCGGGGAAGCCGGAGCTATCAGCACTTTTTTGTAAACGGACGGCAGGTGAAGTCCCGCCTGCTGATGACCGCTCTGGAAAAGGCATATGAAAACCAGAAGATGGTGGGGAAATTTCCCGGCTGTGTCCTCCAGGTGGAGCTGAAGGCCAACACTGTGGATGTGAATGTCCATCCGGCCAAGACGGAGGTAAAATTCCTTTATGAGCGGAAGGTCTTCGACGGGGTCTACTACGCCGTCCTCTCCGCTCTAAACGGGCAGGAAAGTCATCTGGCCATGACCTTTGCCAAGCCCAGACCGACCTCTTCTGCCCTGCAGCCTCCGACCGCGAAGAATCCCCTACCCGGCCAGGGCGGCTTCGCCCGGATGTCGGCCCAGGATTTCCGAAAGACTCTGCCCCTGCGGGACGATACGATTTCCCTCCTGCGTCCCGTGGAGAAACCCGATTCCATTCCGGCGAGACCCTCCGCCCCGAAGAAGGCGGAGAGGTCCCCGAGCGCTGTGGGAATGCCCAATGTCCTTGCACATTCAGTGGAAAAAGCGGTGGAAAATGTGGAAAATGTCCAACGGGATCGGGAGGAGCACCCCCCGGATTCCCCGACGGTCCCGCCCCTGGAGAAGCGCCCGGAGCCGGAGCAGCTGAAGCTGCCCCCCCAGTCTATGCCCCCGGTAGTGGCGGAACGACCCGATCCCCTGCCTCACCCAGCGCCTCGAGAGGAGATTCCCTGGCGGCTGGCCGGAGAGGTCCTCCAGACCTACCTCATCGTAGAGCGAGGGGAGGAGATTCTGCTGATCGACAAGCACGCCGCCCACGAGCGGATGAACTTCGACCGGATGAAGGAGACGGGGTACGAGCCCATGGCCCAAACCCTGCTGGTCCCGGTCCTCTTTACCCCGGCCCCGGAGGAGGGGGCTGCTCTCCTGTCCAATCTGGACCTGCTCCGTCGGTTCGGCTTTGCCTGCGAGGACTTCGGCGGCGGTGCGATCGCCGTCCGGGAGGTCCCGGACTATCTGGAGCCTGGCCAGGCGGAGGAGGCCCTCTGCGAGGTGGCCGAGAAGCTCCTGTCCACTGGGGGAGCTGACCCGGATACCGTCCAGGACGCCGTCCTCCACACCATGGCCTGCAAAGCCGCGGTGAAGGGGGGCCAGAAGAACAGTCGGGAGGAACTGCTGGTGGTGGCCCGGGCTGTGGTCTCGGGCCAGGTGCGCTACTGCCCCCATGGCCGCCCGGTGGCGATTACCATGACCAAAGCACAGTTAGAAAAACAGTTCAAGCGGGCGTGACCCGACCAAGCCGAAGGAGACCTGCTATGCCCCCAAAAATCGCCATCATCTGCGGCCCCACTGCCACCGGAAAGACCCGGTTGGGGGTGGCACTGGCCAAACAACTCAACGGCGAGGTGGTCTCTGCCGACTCCATGCAGATTTACCGCCATATGGCCATTGGGACCGCCCGGCCCGACCAGTCGGAGCTGGAGGGAATCCACCACCACATGATGGGCATTGCTGATCCCTGGGAGAACTACAGTGTGGCCCGGTATGTGGAGGAGGCCTCGGCCTGTGTGGACGATATCCTTGGCCGGGGTAAGCTCCCCATTTTGGTGGGCGGGACCGGACTGTACATCGAAGCCCTCTGTGCCGGACGAAGCTTTTCCGCCTTCCGGCCGGAGAGTGGCCATCGGGAACGGCTCCAAAAAACCGCTGCAAAGGGGGGGCTGCCCCGCCTCTGGGAGGAACTGCAGTCTATCGACCCGGCTGCGGCGGAAAAGCTCCACCCCAACGATGAGAAGCGGATTATCCGCGCGCTGGAGGTCTGGTATGAGACAGGGGAGACCATTACTGAGCACAACCGGAAGACCCAGGCTCTCCCACCCCGGTACAAGGGGATTGCCATTGCTTTGACCTACCGGAATCGGCAGGACCTCTACCGGCGCATCGACCAGCGGGTGGATGTGATGATGGAAAAAGGCCTGGCAGAAGAGGTCCGTGCCCTGTTGGAAATGGGTGTTTCCGAAGAGGCAACAGCTATGCAGGCCATCGGATACAAGGAGATGGTCCAAGCGGTGACCGAGGG